>JBBSOM010000915.1:0-1501 GCA_038259715.1 Longimicrobiales bacterium | reverse complement strand
GTGGCCGTGCCGCTCGCGGTGTCGCACCCGCCCGCGGAACTGGCCTACGTGCTCGACGACGCCGAGCCCGAGGTGGTGGTGGCGCACCCGTCCCTCGCGGAGCGCGTGGCGGACATCGCGGGGGAGCGAAGCCTCACGGTGCTGCGTACCCCCGCCTTGCTCGCGCCCGGCCCGACCGGAGACCTTCCCGACCTGGACGCCGCCCGTCCCGCCATGATGCTCTACACGTCCGGAACCACCGGGCGCCCCAAGGGCGTCGTCACCACCCACGCCAACACCGAGGCGCAGGTCCGCGCGCTCGTCGAGGCGTGGGGATGGGGCGACCACGACCACATCCTGCTCACGCTCCCTCTGCACCACGTGCACGGGATCGTCAACGTGCTCACGTGCGCGCTCTGGTCGGGTGCGGTCTGCCAGATCCTGCCGGCTTTCGACGCCCTCGCGGTCTGGGAGCGGATCGGACGGGGCGACCTGACCCTCTACATGGCCGTGCCCACACTGTACCGCCGCCTCATCGACGCGTGGGACGGTGCGGACGAAGCCACCCGCACTCGGTGGAGCACCGGAGCGAGGAAGCTCCGACTGATGGTGTCGGGCTCGGCCGCGCTTCCCGTACCCACGCTCGAGCGCTGGGAGGACATCACCGGCCAGCGACTACTCGAACGCTACGGTATGACCGAAATCGGTATGGCGCTGTCCAACCCTCTCGACGGAGAGCGCCGACCCGGCCATGTGGGCCGCCCCCTGCCGGGCGTGGACGTCCGCCTCGCCGATGAAGCCGACGGTCCCGTCGAAGAGGGTGAGGCCGGCCAGATCCAGGTGCGCGGGCCCGGCGTGTTCGGAGCGTACTGGCGGCGCCCCGACGCCACCGCGGAGGCGTTCACCGCCGGCGGGTGGGTCCGGACGGGTGACCGCGCGGTCGTCGAGGGCGGCGCGTACAGGATCCTCGGGCGAGAGAGCGTGGACATCCTCAAGACCGGCGGGGAGAAGGTCTCCGCGCTCGAGATCGAGGACGTGCTGCGCACCCACCCGCTCGTCGCGGACTGCGCGGTGGTGGGCGTGCCGGACGCGGACTGGGGAGAACGCGTGTGCGTGGCCGTCGTGGCCGCCGCGGACGGCGTCGGTCCGAGCGGCGACGAGCTACGCGCGTTCGCCAAGGAACGCCTCGCCCCGTACAAGGTGCCCAAGGACGTGCGCGTGGTCGCAGAACTCCCGAGAAACGCGCTCGGCAAGGTGATGAAGCCGGCCGTGAAGGAGCTGTTCAGCCGAACGTGAAGGAGCTGTTCAGCCGAGCGTAGAAGCCTCTCCGAGTCGGGCAGGAGGGAACGTCCGGCCTCGTTCGGGCATAGTTGTAGACAGACCCACGACGTTCCCGGAGGCACCCATGACCGAGCCCAACACGCCGCTGTTCACCTCCCGACGCCATCGAACACGCTCCGACCGGCGCACACTGCCCATCGTCGGCGGCATCGTGGCGCTCCTCGTGGTCGTCGCGGCCGGG
>JBBSOM010000914.1:0-1508 GCA_038259715.1 Longimicrobiales bacterium | reverse complement strand
GGACCCTCGGGTCGTCCACTTTCGATCAGGAGGGCGGCTACGGCCCGTCGGGAGCGCCCGGCGCCACCGATGATCGCGGTGAGGCCAGGCTGGATGGACATGCTCACCCTGCCGACCCCCGGGATGTCACCGTCCACGGTTGCCAGTACACCGAGCGGCGCCTCCGCTCCGGGCGACGTGACGTCGTCGGGCACGAGCGCGCGGACCAGGTCCTCCACGGCCGGCCCGGTGACACCGTCGCGGAGCAGCTCGGAATGGAGCGCGTCGCGCAGCAGACCGGGAGCATCCGTGGGGAGCCATGCCTCGGCGGGCACGAAGGGTTCACGGCCGGCCTCAATGGCAAGGTGCAGCGCCCGTCGGCGCAGCTCGCGCAGGGGGTCCCCCTGCAGACACAGCAGGTCTTCGGGTTCGACCCCTTCCAGCCTGAGGCGTACCAGCTTACCGGAAATCCCGCCGGGCACCTCCCGTGTGACTTCCTCCACGCGACGACGAAGGCGTTCCGGGTCGCCGGGGCCCACGCGGATCGGCGCAAGCGCCGCGACCGCTCGCCCCGGAATTACGTGGAAGGTGCGTTCCCCTCGTTCCAGATCGACCAGCAGGAAGCCCTTCTCGTCGGCCGCCTCGTCCCACGGATCGAGGGCCACACGCTCGAGCGAGCCCGGGTACTCGGCGTTCGGCCCGACGCGGCGACGCCGGTGCTCACCCCCGAGCGCGACGTAACTCCAGTCGGTCGGATCCACGTAGAGGCCCGGTTCCTCGCCGGTCGCGATCTGGCCGTGGAGCACCAGCAGATTCCAGCGTACGCGCGGATCGGGCTCCGGCTGGAAGGCGGCCTCACGCACCATGGCGCGGTACGGTACCAGCGACGCATGAAGGTCGAGCCGGTCGAGCAGAAGGGACCGCGGCAGCCCGGCAGCGGCCTCCACGTTCGGAAAGGTGTCGAGAACCGCCAGCGACCCCGGATCGCCCGGGCGTCGCGGTGTATCGCGCGGTCCGGCGACCATCAGGACGGGCGTCGCGGGCAACGACGACCGGAGCAGTTCCAGCCCCCTCGCGAGGGTTACCAGCGCCCCTGGCGGCGGATCGGGCCGGTCGAAGACGTCCCCCGCAACGACCACCACATCGGGTCGCAGCGCCACGATCTCCTGGAGGGCCCGCTCCCAGGCGAGCGCCACGTCCCGCTCCCGCACGTCGACGCCCCGCTCCATCCTCCCGTAGGCACGGAAGCCCAGATGGAGATCGGACAGATGCGCGACGATCACGCCCGAATCAACGCTCTTCGCCCACGCGGGCGTAGATCCCGCGGTAGAAGACGAGCGCCGGCTCCTCGCCGAGGCTGCCGTCCAGGACCCGACCGACGAGTATCGAGTGATCCCCTCCGGCATGCACCGCCTCGATGCGGCATGAAAGCCAGGCGGCGCAGTCGTCGAGGACCGGATCCCCCGCGGGGCCTTCGTGCCAGGCCACCTCGACGAAACGCAGATCCACAGGCCGGGAGGCGAAGTGGG
>JBBSOM010000913.1:0-1509 GCA_038259715.1 Longimicrobiales bacterium | reverse complement strand
ATGCCGATGATTCCGTTCATCGGCGTGCGGATCTCGTGACTCATGTTCGCGACGAACTCGCTCTTGGCCCGGTTCGCGGCCTCGGCGACTTCCTTGGCTTCGATCAGGGCCCGCTCCCCCGCCTTCGCCAGCGTGACGTCGCGGCCCACCGCGAAGACGACCCGTTCATGCCTGGCCGGAATCGCGCTCCATTCGAGCCCAAGGTATGTGCCCGGCCGTGTACGGCAGCGCACCTCGAAGGGGGCGACCGGGCGTCCTTCGGAAAGCGCGAGGGTGCGCTCCTCCGCTTCGAGCAGATCGTCGGGGTGGACCATGTCGAGAAAGCGGAGCGACTCCAGGTCTTCGTTCGTGTAGCCGAGCGCGGCGGTGAAGGATGGGTTCACGCGCAGGAAGCGGCCGTCCTGCCCCACGATGCACAATGGGTCGAGCGACAGTTGGAAGAAGCGATCGAGGTCCGCCGCGCGCCTGCCCTCATGTAGCCGCCGGATCTCGGTCTGCCGGCGCCCGATAAGGCCGGAAAAGGCCGCAATCACCACCGGAGCCATGTCGATGATCCAGAGGAGTGGCTGATTCGCCTGGACCCTGAGAAATCCTACCACGGAGAAAGGCATGCCCTCGAAGTGCACAGCCACGACGGTCGCAACGACAGGGAAAACGGCCCCGAGGGCCACCCCGAACAGCACGTAGCGGAGGGTCGGGTCCGAAGAAGGATCGGCAGTGCGTGAGATCATGGTTTCCAACGGAAGGCTCGTCGGGGCCCGCGGCCCCGCGCGTCCATATTCCGGCTCGATGGGGCCTGCGTCAAATGCCGCGAGAGCCTGCCATCGCCACGGACCCCGGGGCCGCGTACCTTCGACGCCTATGCCTGCTCAACCTCCGCTCGCGCGCGGCCCCGTGACGCTTCTGGCCACGTTCGCGGTGGCCCTGGCCGGGTGCGGGTCCCAGGCCGATGCGGTCGCCGCGCTTGGCGCCGACAGCGCGTTCATCGTTGACGGGCTCCGGCACCTGTCGTCGGACTCCCTCGAAGGAAGGGGTACGGGGACGCCGGGCGCCGAGAAGGCCCGAGCCTGGTTGGCCGACGCGCTGGCCGAGGCCGGTGTCCGGCCGCTCGGCGAAGCATGGGACCACGTCTTCGCCTGGGGCCGGCGCCCGGACGGGCAGCCCCGCAGCGGCGTCAACGTCCTCGGGACGCTCGGGGCGCCGTCCACGGCCGCGCGCGGCCGGTGGATCGTGGTGTCCGCGCACTACGACCACCTGGGCGTGCGTGACGGCCAGATCTACAACGGGGCGGACGACGACGCTTCGGGCTCCGTAGCCCTGGTGGCCCTGGCGCGGGCGCTGCGCGGCGTGACGCTGCGCCACCCCCTTCTCTTCGCCGCGTTCGACGCCGAAGAGGAGGGGCTGCAGGGTGCGCGCGCGTTCGTCTCCGCGCCGCCCGTTCCGCTCGACTCGATCGCGCTCGACCTGAACATGGACATGGTGGCGCGCACGGCGGGGGTGCTGTGGGCT
>JBBSOM010000912.1:0-1511 GCA_038259715.1 Longimicrobiales bacterium | reverse complement strand
CGCGTACGAGGCCATGTGGTAGTCGGCCCCGAGCTCGAATCCGAGCGCCTGCTCGGGCGTGGTGAGGTTGGAGGTCTGCGCCGGGAGCGGAGGGGCCGCGCAGGGGAGAAGCGAAAGAGTCAGGGCCGTGACGAAGCCAAGGAAAGCATTTCGGCGTAGACGGTTACGTGCGTTCATATCAAGCGATTCTTCAATTAGGTGAGCCGACCGTACCCCTGGAAGTTAGTCGGCCTGGCCGACGGTGGCGACAGCGTCCCGGCGTTCCGGGCGTCCCCGGACTTCGCCCGCGCGAGTGCGCTTCCCGGAGCGCTGTCGCAGCCATCCGGGCACCCGCACGGACATGAGAACGCCGTAGATCGCCGCGAGCAGGAGGGGCAGACGCACGTCGGACTTCACCAGCCAGTAGTAGTGGATGCAGCCGAGTGCGGCGGTCACGTAGACGAGCGCGTGCACCTTGGTCCACCGCTTGCCGAGGCGCCGGATGGACGCCCGGGTCGAGGTGAGCGCCAGCGGAATCATGAGCAGGAACGCCGTGAAGCCCACCGTTATGTAGGGGCGCTTCCGGATGTCCTCCCACACCCACGACAGTTCGAAGCCCAGGTCGAGCACCATCCACACGGAGAAGTGAAGGGAGCCATAGAAGAATGCGAAGAGTCCCAGCGGGCGGCGTAGCTGGATGACGGGGTTCCATCCGGTGATGCGCCGGAAGGGAGTCACCGCCAGTGTGACCAGCAGAAGCACGAGCGTGGTCATGCCGGTCACGTGCGTGAGCTTCTCGATCGGGTTGACGCCGAGCCACCCGTAGAAGAAGCCTGCGATCATCCACGCCAGGGGCATCAGAGCGCCCAGCCACAGGACGACCTTCAGGCCCAGCACGACCCGCTTGGAATTCACCGCCATGCCTTCGCCGTCGTCACGCCCGCGAGGGTCGGATCAAAACCACTTGGCCAGGTCCATTCCCGCGTACATCTGCTGGACCTGGTCGGCGTAGCCGTTGAACATGAGCGTCTCGCGGCGGCGAAACTCGCCGATGCGGCGCTCGCGGGCCTGGCTCCAGCGCGGGTGATCCACCTTCGGGTTCACGTTGGCGAAGAAACCGTACTCACGCGGGTTGGTGACCCACCAGGTGTTCTTGGGCATGTCGGACACGAATCGGATGCGTACGATCGACTTGATGCCCTTGAAGCCGTACTTCCATGGCGTGATGAGCCGGAGCGGCGCGCCGTCCTGGTTCGGCAGGTCGCGCCCATACACACCCGTGGTCATCAGCGTGAGCGGGTTCATGGCCTCGTCCATGCGCAGCCCCTCGACGTACGGCCACTCCAGCACCCCGGTCTTCTGTCCGGGCATCTCGGAGGGGCGCACGATCGTCGTGAACTCCACGAACTTCGCGTCACCGGTCGGCTCGACCTGCTTGACCAGATCGGCGAGGGGGAATCCCCTCCACGGAATGACCATCGACCACGCCTCGACACACCGCATCCGGTAGACGCGGTCCTCCATCTTATAGG
>JBBSOM010000911.1:0-1514 GCA_038259715.1 Longimicrobiales bacterium | reverse complement strand
GAGAGGGGAAGCCCCTTGAACTCGTGGCCCTCCCGCGTGATCCCTCCCGACGCGCACGACCATCCCATCCATCCGGGCATGCCGCCGTCGCGCGCTTCACGCCACACCTTCCCGGTGACGGTGGATCCGGGCGGCGCGTGCAAGGGTGGTTCCACCGGGAGGAGCCACTGACCCCACGGTTCGGAGGCGCGCGCCGGACGGTTGGAGACCACGATACCCTCCGCAAGGCGCAGATCGAACCAGAGGGCCATGCCGACGATGGGCGCACCGCTCGACGGCCAGTCGGCTTCCACGGCCAGGGCCTCGACACCCAGCGTGGGCAGGAGGGCGTGCCAGGGGCCGGGACTTCCGGCGGCAGCCAAGACTTCGGGGGGCAGGTGGACCCTCCTCCCGGCGTTGACCAGGTGTGTTCTCAACGCCCTCCAATCCAGGCCCAGGAAGCGACGGTCGTCCGCGTTCACTCCACCCGGACGCGCGGGCTCCCATTCCGAGCCGGTCACCGGCGCCAGCGTGAGGCGGCATTCCCCGGGGAGCAGCCGCCCGCCCGGGGCCAGATGGCGAGACTCCACGGCGCGGAGGAGGCGCCGGGTCGACTCGTTCATCAGCGTGGTCGGGTAGTCCTCGAAGATGATGAGGTCATAGGGACCTTCGGGGATCCCGTCGGGTGCGTTGGCACGTACGAACTCGATGCGTTCGGCAAGCCCGTTTTCGGCCGCTAGGTCCCGGGCGAGGTGCACCACCCGATGCCTGTCCAGGGCCACCACCCGCGCCGCGCCTCCGCGGGCCGCCACCATGGCGTAGGTGCCCAGGCCGGTGCCGAGATCGAGGACGCGGGTATCCGGGCCTACCACCCGCTCGAGGGCCTCCCTGAACGCCTCCACACGGGCGGAGTGGAACAGCATCGTCCCATAGTCGTGCAGATTCACTTCACGAGTCCGTCTTGCCGGAAGCGCCCAAGAGCGGCGGCCACGTCGCCGAGCACGACAGCGAGGGCGGGGTCCCCCTCGAACTGCCGCACAAGCTCCCTGGCCATGGCGCCCTGGGTGGTCATCCCATCGCAGCACGTCCATACGGCAGCGGCCGTGGCGTTGAGCACATGGAGGTCCTGGGTGTGAGGGTCGTAGAGCACCCAGTCTCCGGCGACGAATCGAAACACCACGTCCTCGCGGACGCGTGGCCTCCAGTCTTCCGGCAGGCTGTCTTTGCTCATGGAGCGCTTCGTCTCGTCGCCGCGGGGCGGGCCCACCCCGATGAGGTCTGCCCCTCGTCGCGGAGAGGTTGGTCGCATGAAGTGTGTGACAACGGAATCTTGAGGCGTGTGCCTGCCCCTGCAAAGGCTGCCCGGTTGCGGTAGCGTTCCCCAACCCGCATTCCGAGATTGCGAACGCCTTGAACGGTCCGCCTGAGCACCGATCCAACGTGAAGATCACCTTCCACTGGATGGGCCACGACTGCACGCTGGACGCTCCGGCCGACGTGGCCGACCCGGTCCGGCACCTCCTGTCGGCCCTCGT
>JBBSOM010000910.1:0-1525 GCA_038259715.1 Longimicrobiales bacterium | reverse complement strand
TAGAGCGCGCCGGCGACCCACACGGCCACGAAGAGCGGAACCGACGGCAAATGGGCCGCGACTTCCCCGGGCGTGCGCAGGATGCCCATCCCGATGGTGTTGCCCACCAGGACGGCGATACCGAAGCCCACACCCAGCATTTTGAGGAGACCCCGGGCGGGTGCGGCCGGACCGACGAGGGGCCGTGCGCCGTCGGAGTCGCCGTTCATCTTCCCGGCGCGTTCAAGTAGAGCGGATTCAATGCGCCCGAATTCGCGAAGCCCAGGTCCGGGAAGCCGTCACCGTTGAGATCGCCCGCTTCGACGCCGTAGGTGGCGTCCCGGTCCTCGCCGATCCACTGGACGGTCCATCCCTTTCCCGTGCCCTCGTTCAGGTAGACCGCGTTGCGTTCCTCGACATTGCCCACGACGATGTCCACGTCGCCATCGCGGTCCACGTCCGCGGTGGTCAGCGCGTACGTTTCCTCCTCGCCTCCGAAGAGAACCCCGGCGTCGAAGGTGCCGTCACCGCGCCCAAGGTACACGCCGTTGGGCTCGCCGATGTTTCCGGCCACGATGTCGAGCATGCCGTCGCCGTTCAGATCCGCCAGCGCCACCGCGCGGGTTTCGTCCGTCCCCGAGCCGAACGTGCGCACGTCGGGGAAGCCGAGGGCGCCGTCGTTGAGCAGGATCTGGTTGGCCTGACCATCGCGATTCGCGAGCACCAGGTCGGGATCGCCGTCCCGGTCCACGTCGCCGATGGCCACATCGATGGTGGATCCTTCGGCGTCGCCGAACGGAAGCTTCGGTCCGAAGTGGCCGGTTCCGTCGTTCAGGTGGAAGCCGTTCGCGGCTCCGCGGTTCAGGATCAGGACGTCGAGCGATCCGTCCCCGTCCAGGTCCCAGAGATGCGCCCCCCGGGTGGGCTCGACGTCCTTCGACACCGCCCAGGCGAGCCCGAAGCGCCCATGGCCGTCGTTGAGGTACACCCAGTTCTCCGCCATGTCGTTGGCCACCACGACGTCCACGTCTCCGTCGCCGTCCAGGTCTCCCGCGGGAACGCCGTAGGTAGTCGCCTTCTCCGGTCCCAGCGGATAGCTGACGGTGAACCGGCCCTGCCCGTTGTTCAGGTGGACCTCGTTCGTCTGCGCCCAGTGACGCCCGTTGGCCGCAATGGCGTCCAGGTCTCCGTCCCCATCGACATCCGCGAACGTCAGGGAGGCGGTGAGGTCCTCAGGAGTGCCCAATACCAAGCGGTCGGTGGTCCGCCACGTCCGGACCTGGGCAGAGACGGCGTCAGGCGCGACAGCAGCGGACAGCAGGAGGACGATCGGGATGAACCGAAGCGCCCGTTCTACCGTACTATGAGTCATCGACCCACCCGACCCCGAGGAGGTAGCGCGTGGCTCAGTGTCAGGGAACGACCCGTAAGGGCGAGCGATGCAAGCGCGAAGCCGGCGACGGCGAAAAGTTCTGCTCGATCCACGTCGATCAGGAGATTCGCCCCCGGAGCGTCCCGGCCTCACCCTCGACCGAGTGGGACCGGG
>JBBSOM010000909.1:0-1536 GCA_038259715.1 Longimicrobiales bacterium | reverse complement strand
CTTCAAGGCGCGGGGCGCGGTGGCGCGTCTGGCCGCCCTCGACGACCGCGCGCGCTCAGCCGGCGTGGTGGCGTGCTCCAGCGGGAATCATGGGCGCGCCGTGGCCTATGCGGCGGCGCGGCTGGGCGTGCCCGCCACGGTGTACGTGCCCGAGTGGGTCGATCCGGTCAAGCTGGAGGGGATCCGGTCGCATGGAGCCCGAGCGGTTCTCGCCGGCGCCACGTTCGACGAGGCAGAGGTGGCGGCCGTGGACGAAGCCCGACGCTCGGGCCGTACGTACGTGTCCGCCTATGACGACCCGTGGGTCATCTCGGGGCAGGGCACGCTGGCGCTCGAGGTGCTCGACGCGCTGGAGGAGACACCCGCCGCCGTGCTCGCCCCGCTCTCCGGGGGTGGGCTCATCGGTGGAATCGCGGCCGCGCTGCGGTGGCGGCTTGGGACCCAAGCGCCTCCGGCCGTCGCGGTGAGCGCCGAGCGGGCCCGCGTGATGCGCGCCAGCCTGGAAGCGGGCCATCCGGTCGACCTTCCCGAGGAAGACACCGTGGCGAGCGCGCTCTCGGGTGGGATCGGGCTCGCCAACCGGTATTCGTTCCCGCTGGTGCGGGATCTCGTAGCCGAGCACGTAGAGGTCACGGAGGCGGAAATCCGCGGCACCATGGCTTGGGCCGTCCGCACCCTCCACCTGGTGGTGGAAGGGGGTGGAGCGGTGGCCCTCGCCGCCGTCCGGGCGGGACGCTGGACGCCGTCTCCCGCCCGGCCTGGCCCGGTGGTTGTCGTGGTGAGCGGCGGCAACGTTGCCGCGAAAACGCTCTGCGATGTGCTCGCGGACGCCGCGGACTGAAGCGCCCGGTCGACCTACCTGAGACGCACCACCAGAACCTTCCCAGGCGGCGTCATGTCGACGCGGATCTGGGCGCCGGTGCCCGTTCCGTTGGACACGAACTCATGGATGCGGATGCCGCCGTTCCCGATCGGGCCCTTGTAGTCCTTCGTGACAAAGAACGCAGCGGGCGAAGAGTCCTCGTCGATCCGAGGCGATGAGGAGCAGTCCCCCACGGTTCCGGTGGTCGTCACCGGCCACGGGAAGACGCCGAGCGGGTTCGGGTCGCAGAAGATCTCCGTCACCGAAGGAAAGTCGTACGTCGCGAAGGGGCGCTCAGTCGTGGGCGTTCCTGTGCCGCGCAGCATGATCTCCGTGTAGAACTCGGTCAGGAGCGCGTCGTAGCCCTTCCCGATCTTGTTGGCCAGGCCAATCGTGCCGGGCGCCGCCGAGGAGTCCGTCAAAGCGCGAAAAAACGCGGAATCCCCTTGCGGCGTATGGTTCGGGTTTCCGTAGGAGTCGCCCAGCCAACGCTCGAAGAGCCATCCGGAACCGTAGATGGAACTGCCGTCGGCGGCTCCGTCCGGCGTGATCACGAGGCCGTTCGGCTGGCTGGACAGGAACCAGACGGTGCGGGCCAGGTTGATGGCCATGCCGTAGTTGTTCTCGGTGATGCCTGAGGTGGCGATGGCGGTGCGGGACACCAGCGCGTTGGT
>JBBSOM010000908.1:0-1538 GCA_038259715.1 Longimicrobiales bacterium | reverse complement strand
GCGCTGATACTCCGCGGGGATGTCACCGACATCGAGCACCTGGTAACGCCGCATGGGCAGAAGCATCGACATGTGGTCGATGTTGACCGGGCACACGGCTACGCACGCCATGCAGCTCGTGCACTGCCAGAGCGTCTCCTGGGCGATGATGTGGTCGATGAGCGGCTGCTGCTCCACGGGCACGCCCTCGACGCTCGCGCCCGATTCCGCAAAGAGTTTCGCCGCGACCTGGGCTTGTTTGCCGTGCGGCGTCTGGCCCTTGGCGTGGTACTTCAGGTCGACGATGAAGTCGCGCGGATTGAGGAGCTTCCCTGTCGCGTAGGCCGGACACGCCTCCTGACAGCGACCGCACTCGATGCACGTGATCAGGTCGAGCCGGTCCGTCCACGAGAAGTGCTCCAGCCGGTTGAATCCGTACGCTTCGCCCTTCGACTCGTCGAGCTCCATCTCCAGATCCATGAAGTCCATCTTCTGCGTGTCCTCGAGCTGCTGGAGGACGGCGTTGACGGGCCCGCCGAGGATGTGGAAGTGCTTCGATGTCGGGACGTAGGCGAGGAACGAGAACGCGACCATGAGGTGCGCGTACCCGAAATACGTGCTGGTCGTCCCCGTCAGATAGCGTTCGCCCAGGTGCGTGGCCGCGATGATGCCGATCACCACCAGCACGATCGCCGACTCCGCGCTGTAGTAGGTGAGGAACGGCGGACGGAAGACGTAACGCCGGATCCCGAGCAGGAGGACGCCCGCCAGGATCAGGAACGCGAACACGTCCACGGCCAGGGACAGGCCCTCGAGCGGACCGACCAGGAAGCCCTCGCCGCCCACCGCGAGCCGCACGAGCAGGTCGAGCGTCGAGATCGCGAAGGCCAGGAAGCCCCAGAAGACGAACGCGTGCGCCCAGCCCGCGGCCATGCGCTCGCGGACCCGCGACTGTCCGAGAACCTCCGTGAAGAAGAGGCCGACGCGGCGCGCGAGGTGGTCGCTGCGCCGCTCGGGTTTGCCCCGGCGCACGAACGAGACCTTGTCCCCTACCAACTTGAAGAAAAGGAGGATTGCGCCGACGAGATAGACAGCGACCGCGACACGGATGATTTCTGAGCTGTTCATGGGCCAACAGTATCGAAATCGGCCGAGGTCCGCACGGCGTCGAGGACCTTTCCGGCCGGCTCCTGCTTCCATTCCCGGGACTCCGGAACCGCACCCCGCCCAGGGAGTAGCACCCGTCCCCCGCCAACGACACGCGACCCAGGAGGATCCATGGCCCAGCCTCGCCCCCACACCATCGGCGAGCTAAAGGCCTCGGGGTACCGTTCCCGCACCGTCAAACAGGAAATGCGCGACAACCTCGTCGAGAAGATTCGGCGCGGCGACAAGCTCTTCCCGGGCGTGCAAGGCTACGACGAGACGGTCATCCCCCAGATCGTGAACGCGGTCCTCTCGCGCCACGACTTCATTCTGCTGGGCCTCCGGGGACAGGCGAAGAGCCGCATCCTCCGGCAACTCGTAGAGTTGCTCGACGAGGCGATGCCGATCGTGGC
>JBBSOM010000907.1:0-1538 GCA_038259715.1 Longimicrobiales bacterium | reverse complement strand
GTACGTGCGATGCACGCGTGCGAACTCGTAGCTGGCCATCGCGACGGCGCTGAACACCAGCGTGCTCATGAAGAGCGCGAGCAGGCCACCCAGAGGTCCCTGGGTCAGGAAGAACTCGACCAGTTCGCGGCCGGTGCCGTAGCCGCCCGCGATGACTACCGACTGGAAGATGAGCCCGGGCAGGAAGAGGCGGGTGAACGCGGACGGGCGGGACATGGCGTCTCCGGGCTAGGGGCAGCGGTACACCATCGAGTTGACGTTCATGCCCGCGCCCATCGACGCGAAGACCAGCAGGTCCCCCGCCCCGATCCTGTGGTTCTCGATCTTGTCGTGGCGGATCAGGTCGAGCAGGGTGGGCAGGGTGGCGACGGAACTGTTCCCCAACCAGGAGACCGTCATCGGCATGATGTCCGCCGGAATCTCGGTCAACCCGTAGAGTTCGAAGAGGCGCGTGAGAATAGCGTCGTCCATCTTCGTGTTCGCCTGGTGGATCAGCAGCTTGGTGACGTCGGACAGCGTCAGGCCGGCGCGGTCCAGGCTCCTCTTGAGGACGGCGGGCGCCGTCTGGACCGCGTAACGGTAGAGCTGCCGCCCTTCCATCTTGAGGAAAAGGCGCTCCGGCTCGTGCTCGGGGCAGTACGACGGTCCCATGTGAAGGAGATGCGCGTACTCGAGCGCGTCCGAGCGTGTCGCGTGACTCAGGATCCCCGTGGGCGTCTCGGACTCGACCGCGTCGAGGATGACCGCGCCGGCACCGTCCGCGTAGATCATGCTGTCGCGGTCATGAGGATCGCTCACGCGCGACAGGGTCTCGGCCCCGACGACGAGGATGCGTGAAGCGTCTCCCGACCGTAGAAAGTAGTCGGCCTGGATCACGGCCTGCAGCCATCCCGGACACCCGAAGGGCAGATCGTATGCCACGCACCAGGGATTGCGGATTCCCAGACGTTGCTTGATGCGTGCCGCGAGCGTGGGGCAGAAATCTACCTGGTGATTGCAGGCGGAGACGTCGCCGAAGTTGTGCGCGACCACGATGTAGTCGAGCGATTCGGGGTCGACTCCGGCGTCTGCGATGGCCGCGCGCGCCGCCTCCGTACCGATGTCGGATGCGACCAGGTCGTCGGTGACATGGCGGCGTTCCGAGATTTCCGTGATGTCACGGAACTTGTCGACCACGGCGCCGTTCTCCGCCGATTCGATCGGATGACCGTAGTCGAGGAAGAACGCGTTGTCCACGAACGAACGGTTCTCGACGATCCGGCTCGGCAGATAGCTGCCTGAACCGCTGAGGATCGAGTACCGGCCTGGGCCCATGGAAGGTCTACCGACGGGGGGAATCGAAGCGTCCAGTCTACGCCAGGGGAGGGGTGGCCGTCCAGCCGGGGGGCGGACGCCAGGCCTCGAGCCGCCCGTTCCGGAACAACTCCACCTCGCCCGACACACGGTGCAGGAGGAGCGCCCCGTCGGGTCCGCCGTGCACGCGCATCAGGTCGTGCATCATTCCTTCCTCGCCGCCCCAGGGATAGGCGTACACAAGG
>JBBSOM010000906.1:0-1542 GCA_038259715.1 Longimicrobiales bacterium | reverse complement strand
TGAAGGCGCCTTTGACGTGACCAAACAACTCACTTTCCAGCAGCGTCTCCGGAATCGCCCCGCAGTTCACCGGAACGAAGGGCCCCTCCGCTCTCGCGCTCCCCTCATGAATGGCGCGGGCAACGAGCTCCTTCCCCGTACCGCTCTCCCCCGTGATGAGGACGGTGGCCGTGCTCGCGCCCGCGCGCGAGATCTGGGTGAAGACGCTCTGCATGGCCTTGGATCGGGCGAGGATCGCGGGCGGAGGCAAAGCGTCGGTGTCGGTCATGTCGTGCGACATGACACGGTGTCGGGCCAGCCGATGCAGGACGCGCCGTACGGCATCGAGCAGTTCCTGCTGCGTGAACGGTTTCATGAGGTATTCCGACGCCCCGGCCCGCATGGCGTCCACGGCGCCCTCGATACTGGCGTGCCCGGTGACCAGCATCACCTCACAGTCTCCGCGATGCTGGCGCACGTAGCGTACGGGGTCCATGCCGGTGCCGTCCTGCAAGCGGAGGTCCGTGACCACGAGGTCCACGGAACTCTGGCCCAGCACGCGGAGTGCGGCATCGAGCCCCGAAGCCACCAGGACGCCATAGCCCTGCTGGATCAGATTACGCTGGATCAACTCGGCGGACGCCGGAGCGTCATCCACTACGAGAATCGTCCAGGCGTCGCTCGCGGCCGTCACTGGACCGTCGACGGAAGCGTGATTTCGAAACGGCTCCCCGCACCGGGCGAGGCTGTAACGCGGATGCGGCCTCGATGCGCCTTGACGATGCCGTGGACCACGGAAAGGCCCATGCCGCTGCCCTCCTCGCGGGTGGTGAAGAAGGGCAGGAAGATCTTCTCCTTCACCTCGTCGGGCATCCCCACCCCACTGTCTTCGACGACCAACAGGACGCTCATGCCGTCATCCGGTGCCGCCGAAGTCGCAACGGTGATCCTCCCTCCCCGCGGCGTCGCCTGCGTCGCGTTCACCACGAGGTTCACGAGCACCTGGCGCAGTTGATCGGGACTGGCCGCAATCATGGGCAACCCGTCGGCCAACTCGCTCGACAGTGTAACCCCCGCCTCCCCGCAGATCACCTCCAGGAACGACTCCGTGCTCCTGACCAGATCGCTCAATCCGACCGACGTCTTGGCTTCGTAGGAGCGGCTGGCGAACAACAGGAGCTGCTTGATGATCTGACGCGCGTGCAGCGCCGACGACACGATGCGCGAAACGTCCGGTTGGGCCTCGGAGGGAACCGATGGGTTCGTCTGGAGAAGCTGTGCGAAGCCGAGGATATTGTTCAATGGTTCGTTGAGTTCATGCGTGATGCCCGCGGCGGTCTCCCCCACCGTGGCCAGACGCTCGGACCGCTGAAGCTGCCGTTCCAGGTCCAGGTTCTCCTGGGCCGCCTGGCGACGTTCGACCACCAGGGCGATCTCGCGGGCGACCGTTTCGAGGAGCTTCTCCTCCTCGAGCAGGAATGGGCCCCGGTCCAGCGCGGGATGCTCACCGGCATACCGGATCGTCACGCGCCCCTGTACAACGCCCCGCACGCTGACATCGGA
>JBBSOM010000905.1:0-1546 GCA_038259715.1 Longimicrobiales bacterium | reverse complement strand
CTGGTCTCGAGCAACTCTCGGTCCTCCGCCCTTCTAGCCAGGGCCAGCGAACCCGCAGCAGAGCCGGCGCCGGCCACCGCGAAGACGGGGCCCAGGACCACCAGGTTCCACAGGAATGCGGGGTCTTCCGCCAAGGCTACGGTCAGGACAAAGATCGCGGAGAGCAAGAAACCCCCGGCAGCCCCCCACGCCGCAAAGCGTGGGAGGGACATCTGATCAAACCGGCGACGCCTCTCGACAAGACCCAGGACCCCTGAGAAGGTGACCCCGGCGACAAAGCCGAAAGCGCCGAACCCGAGGGGATAGGGGACATCGGCGCCGGTACTCCCGGTAAGCAGCAGCAAGCTCAACAGCATGAGCATGCCTGCGCCGAACCATGCCGCGGCCCAGGTCAGGCCCATCCCGATGGCGCCTCGGATGCGTCCAAGCCACTTCTTCATCGAAGCCTCTATCAGCCAATTCTGTCGGTCAGGTCTACGGCCAGGGAATCGACCATGGGAGGCCTCCGGCACGGGCCGATCGTATTCCTGAATCAGGAAATACTTGTCACTTTATAATACAAAGTACTCCATGTCTCTGCAACAGACGGCCGAGAGTAGGGCGCAGCCTGGGCTCGCGCTCCCTGTGTGGGCGCGCCGAGGTAACCAGGACGAGAGCGACGAGAAGCAAGAGGGGCCGGGTAGGACGTGGCGGAGTCTTCATGCGACCACGGTAGGCGGAGGGGAGGGCACCGCGCCAAGGACGCCGGCGTCCACACTATTCGAGGGCCTTGAGCACAGCGTTGAGAACTCCCTGCGTGTTCGCTGACCCGGCCAGGTCTGGAGTTCGGGTGTGAGGGTGCTCGAGCGACGTCTCGATCGCAGCCTCGAGGTCCAGAGCGGCGTTCGGCTCTCCCAGGTGCTCGAGCATCATCGCCGCAGCCCAGATGGCGGCAATAGGGTTCGCCACGCCTCTTCCCGCAATGTCCGGCGCGGAACCGTGGACAGGCTCGAACATCGAAGGGAAAGCTCGTTGCGGGTTGATATTGGCCGAGGGGGCGATTCCGATGGACCCGGCGATGGCAGGACCCAGATCTGAAAGGATATCACCAAAGAGGTTCGATCCTACGACGACGTCGAACCAGTCCGGGTGCAACACGAAGTGAGCGGTGAGGATGTCGATGTGGAACTGGGCTGTCTCCACGTCCGGATGCCTCTCGGCCGCAGCCCTGAATCGCTCGTCCCAAAACGGCATGGTGTGCACGATGCCGTTGGACTTGGTGGCCGATGTCACGTGCCGGCGAGGCCGGCGCTCTGCGAGTTGGAACGCGTAGTCCATGATCCGGTCGACCCCGACTCGCGTGAAGACGGCTTCCTGCACCGCGGCTTCACGGGGAGTCCCAGGGTACACGCGGCCGCCGACGTTCGAGTATTCGCCCTCGACGTTCTCGCGGACCACGATGAAGTCGATGTCCTCGGAGGTACGCCCCACAAGCGGGGACGTCACGCCGCGGAGCAGCCGAACCGGACGGACACTCGCGTATTGATCCAGCTCTCTCCGGAGGGGG
>JBBSOM010000904.1:0-1553 GCA_038259715.1 Longimicrobiales bacterium | reverse complement strand
TCCGCTCCGAGTAGTGGCCGGGCGTAGTCCCTGGCATCGGCACGCATTCCGCGTAGCTTGAGCGGACATCACCCGGAGGTCGGAAACCCGAGCGGTTGCGCGGCCGTCCAAGGGGGGTAGGCGGGCGACGCCGCGCGGGCGGGCCCGGGGACGTGGCGGCGGTGATGCCCAGGAACGGACGGGACGCATGATCAAGCTCAGAAACTTGGAGAAGTCCTTCAAGACGGGCGCGGGGGAGACCTTCGTGCTCCGGCGGATCAACGCCGATATCGAGAAGGGCGAATTCGTGACGATCATGGGCCCCTCGGGTGCCGGGAAGTCCACGCTCCTCTCCATCCTCGGGATGCTCGACGGAGACTGGCGCGGGGAGTTCCATCTCCTCGGTGAACCCGTGCACGCCATGAAGCCGCGTTCGCGCATCGAACTGAACAAGAAGTACATCGGCTTCGTCTTCCAGCAGTACCACCTGCTCGACGATCTGACGGTCTACGAAAACCTCGAGATCCCGCTGTCGTACCGGAACGTGAAGCGGAAGGAGCGCCAGGCCATCGTGGCCGACGCGCTCGACCGTTTCCAGATCGTCGGGAAGAAGGACCTCTATCCGAGCCAACTCTCGGGGGGGCAGCAGCAGCTCGTGGCCGTGGCCCGAGCCATTATCGCCGAGCCGGAGATGATTTTGGCCGATGAGCCCACCGGGAGCCTGCACTCGAGCCAGGGGCGCATGATCATGGACCTCCTGGCCCAGCTCAACCGCGAAGGCACGACGATCATCCAGGTCACGCACAACGAGGAATATGCGAAGGTCGGCCACCGGATCATCCAGCTTCGCGACGGCTGGATCGTGGAGGAATAGCACCCTGGCCGCCCGCATTCTGATCGCGGACGATCAGCCGGACGTCCTCGAAGCGCTCAGGTTGCTGCTCAAAGGCGAGGGCTTCGAGACCCAGGCGGCCAGTTCTCCGGCGGGGGTGCTGCACGCGGTGGAAGAAGGGGATCTGGACCTGGTCCTCATGGACCTGAACTACACACGCGATACCACGTCCGGCCGGGAGGGCTTCGACCTCCTGCCGCGGCTACGCGAGCTCGACGGCACGCTCCCGGTGGTGGTCATGACGGCCTGGGGTAGCGTCGACGGCGCCGTGGAAGCGATGCGCCGGGGCGCGCGTGACTATATCGAGAAGCCCTGGGACAATGAGCGCCTCCTCACGACGATCTCGACGCACGTCGAACTGGGTCGAGCGCTCCGCCGGAGCCAGAGACTGGAGAGTGAGAACCGCCACCTCAAGGGCGAGGGCGTACCGGAACTGATCGCAGCGTCCCGCGCCATGCGCCCCGTGCTCGATATCATCGAGCGGGTCGGGCCATCGGAAGCCAACGTGCTCATTGTCGGGGAGCACGGTACGGGCAAGGAGGTGGTCGCGCATTGGCTGCACCACGTGTCGTCGCGTTCGAAGAACGATCTCGTCGCGGTCAACGCCGGCGGCTTCAGCGAGGGGGTGTTCGAGAGCGAGCTGTTCGGCCACGTCAGGGGGGCGTTCACGGACGCCAAGACG
>JBBSOM010000903.1:0-1555 GCA_038259715.1 Longimicrobiales bacterium | reverse complement strand
CGGATACGATCCGAGCCTTGCGGATCCCTATTTTGAACAGGGTGTGGGTGGGAGCACCGGGGCGAGCCCGGCGGACTCGCATTTCCTGGAGGTGATGCGCTCTGTCGGATTGAGTCTCAGGTCGCCGATGTCCGATACGGTGCCGTCGGTGGGCGCGGACACATCGGCGGACGCGGCAGATTCGCTCGGTGTGAGCCAGCTGGGTGCTCCGACGTCGCTGCCGGTGTTCGGACGTTCGGTGTTCCTCCGTCGTACGACCGAGTTCGACGCTGTTCTGACGGGTCCTGTGGGTCCCGGCTACCGCCTGGGGCCGGGCGATGAGTTGTTGTTGGTGCTTACCGGAGACGTGGAGCTTGCCTACCGGCTGGACGTGACGCGCGAAGGACTGTTGGTGATTCCCGACGTGGGTCAGGTCTCGGTTAACGGTCTTACGTTGGGTCAGCTGGAGGACCGCCTCTACGATCGGCTTGGGCAGGTGTACAGCGGTGTGCGTCGTGGCGGGGATGCCACCACCCATTTCAACGTATCGCTTGGTCGGCTACGCACAAACCAGGTGTACGTCGTCGGTGCGGTGGAGCGCCCGGGCGCGTACCAGGTCAGCTCGGTGGCCACGGTACTCGAAGCCCTGTACGCTGCGGGTGGGCCCCAGGAGTCGGGAAGCTTCCGCAACATCTATGTCCGGCGGGGAGGGCAGACCGTCGGGAGCTTCGACCTCTATCGGTACCTGACCGCAGGGGAAACACCGACCGATCTGCGCCTGGAGCAGGGCGACGTCGTGTTCGTGCCCTCGGTTGGGCTCCGCGTATCGCTGCGGGGCGAGGTGTGGACGCCGGCACGCTTCGAGTTGCTTCCAGGCGAGGGTATTCCCGAACTGATCGCCTACGCCGGGGGATTGAAACCCGATGCGCGGGAGGATGTCGTGCAGGTGCGGCGAATTCTCCCGGTCGGCGAGAGGCAGGAGGGGAAGGACCGGACCTTGATCGATGTGGACCTCGCTACGATCCGTTCCGGAGCGGGCACCTTCGAACTGATGGGCGGCGACGAGGTCGAGGTCCACTCGCTCCTGGAAGAACAGCGGGATTGGGTGGCGGTCACGGGCGCCGTATATCGACCGGGTCGATACGAATTGACCCCGGGCGCCACGGTCTCCAGCCTCATCAGCGTTGCGGGAGGCGCCCTGCCCGACGTGCTGGATCCGGTCGTACATGTCTCGCGGCTGAGGCTGCAGGATGGAAAGCGGGTCCTTATTCGAACCTCCCTCCAGGGCGGGGAGGCGCTCCCGTTGGCCGAGTTCGATCAGGTGACCGTCTTTGGTCGCGATTCCCTGTCGGCGCCGGATTCCGTCGGTATCTACGGATTCGTCAACAAGCCGGGGAAGTACCCGCTGTCGATGGGAGCTTCGGCGGAGGACGCGGTGCTTCTCGCCGGCGGCCTGGCCTACGGGGCCGATCCACGACTAGCAGAAGTGGTGACGACGGTGCAAGGCGCCGGAGATGGCGTGATCACCAGTTCCTCTCGTCGGGTGGGGCTTTCAAGTGAACTCCCGGAGCCGGGG
>JBBSOM010000902.1:0-1559 GCA_038259715.1 Longimicrobiales bacterium | reverse complement strand
GGACCCAGTCCAGAATCACACCGAGGCCGAGTTGGTGCGCGCGGTCCACGAAGTAGCGGACATCGTCGGGGCTTCCGAAGCGCGACGTCGGCGCGAAGAAGCCGCCCGGTTGAGATCCCCAACTCGGGTCGTAGGGGTGCTCGAGCACAGGGAGTAGTTCCAGGTGCGTGAAACCCAGATCCTTCACGTAGGGCAGCAGGTCGTCCGCGAGCTCCCGGTACCCGGGCCAGCCGTGATCGCCCGGAGCCCGGTCGCCCGCGGGGCGTCGCTTCCAGGAGCCCAGGTGGACCTCGTACGCAGACATCGCGCTGGCATCTACGCTTTCCTCTCTCCGACGCTCCACCCACGCCCCGTCTCCCCACACATAGACATCGGGATCGCTCACCACCGATGCGGTGGCCGGGCGTAGTTCCATCGCGCGGCCGCACGGGTCGGCCTTGTCCACCCTCTGCCCCGTCCCCGTGACGATCTGGTACTTGTATGCCAGACCGGCACCCACCCCGGGGACGAACAACTCCCAGACCCCGGTCGCGCCACGCGGGCGCATCGGGTGACAGCGCGCGTCCCACCGGTTCAGAGATCCCATGAGGTTGACCGCGGCTGCGTTCGGCGCCCACACGCCGAAGACCACGCCGCGCACGCCCTCCACCGTCACCAGGCGCGCGCCCAGAACCTCATGGATGCGGTGCTCTTCGCCGCGCAGGAATGCCTCGATCCGTGTTTCGTCGAGCACCGGCCGGAAGCGGTACGGGTCTTCGAGTTCGAAGGCGTGGCCTCGATGGTCCACGACCCTCAGGCGGTACGGAAACCAGGCGTCCGCGTCCCGGAAGACCCCTTCGAAGAGGCCACCCTCGTGGACACACGCGAGGGGTGCGGGTTCCGCGTCCTCCCGTAGGACCACGACTTGCCGGGCCCATGGAATGAACGCGCGCACGACGCGCTCCTCCGCACCGTCCTCGGTGAGCGGGTGGTTCCCCAGCACGGCAAAGGGGGTACCGCAACGGCCTTCGACCAGCGGCGTCGCATCGATGGTGGGCATTGGGATGGTCACGCTTGAACGTTCCGCGAAGCGGCCTTCAGGCGCAACATCTTGCGGATCGGCGCCGGCCCGGATTCGCCCGGGACGCGAAGCGCATGACACCTCCTGAACCCTGGCGTCTCCTCCGGTTCAAGGTAGCTTGATCTGTGGTGGAGCCCCCTCCCCTCGAAGACACTCCTGAGTTGACGCACGTCGTGCAGCCCCCGCCGGGATTCCGGGAAACCGTCGTTCACCTCGCGACGGAATACTGGCCGTACGCCCGCACCGGCGGTCTGGGCGAGGCGGTCCGGGGAATCGCGCGCTCCCAGGCACGCTCCGGCGTGCCGACCGTGGCCATCCTGCCCCTCCACCGCCAGATACGCCAGAATTTCCCGTGGATCGAGCCCATGCAGCCGATCCGCGTCACGATGGCCGGGCGCACGGAGCGTGCCCGGCTGTACCGAGCGCCCGGCGGACCGGATGCCCCGGACATCTGGTTCATCGGCCACGACGCGTATTTCGATCGTCCCGGCATCTATGG
>JBBSOM010000901.1:0-1564 GCA_038259715.1 Longimicrobiales bacterium | reverse complement strand
GTCATGCGCGAGGCGGCCGAAACGCTCAAGAAGGTCTCGCTGGAACTGGGCGGAAAGAGCCCGAACATCGTCTTCGCCGACGCCGATCTGAAGGGCGCCGTGCGCGGCGCCTCGACCGGAATCTTCTACGGCAAGGGCGAGGTGTGCGCGGCGGGCTCCCGCGTGCTCGTGGAGCGCGCCGTCTACGACGACTTCGTGGCCGAGTTCGCCAAGCGGGCGGAGTCGATGACGGTCGGGGACCCGATGGACGCCTCAACGCGCCTCGGAGCCATCATCAGCGAAGAGCAACTCGAGCGGGTGCTCGGATACATCGAGGCGGGCAAGGCAGAAGGCGCGCGGCTGGTCACCGGCGGGGAGCGCACCACCGTGAACGGCAAGGGCAACTTCGTGACCGCCACCGTCTTCGCGGACGTCGACCCGACCATGAAGATCGCGCGCGAGGAGATCTTCGGGCCCGTTGCCGCGGTCATCCCCTTCGAAGACGCGGACGACGCGGTGGCCAAGGCCAACCAGACCATCTATGGGCTCGCCGCGGGCATCTGGACGCGCGACGTGGGCAAAGCGCACCGCATCGCGGCCGAAATCCAGGCGGGTACGGTGTGGATCAACACGTACAACCAGTATGATTCCGGCTCTCCGTTCGGCGGCTTCAAACAGAGCGGATTCGGCCGTGACCTGGGCTGGGCCGCGGCGCTCGAGAAGTACACCCAGGTGAAGAGCGTCTGGGTGGCGCTCGACAAGTGAGCCGGAGCGAGCCGGTCCGTGAGGCATGGATCGTCGACGGGGTACGCACGCCGATCGGGCGCCACGGCGGCGGGCTCGCGCCCATCCGCCCGGACGATCTCGCGGCCCTGACCATTCGGGCGCTCCTGCACCGCAACGACATCGACCCGTCCACCGTCGACGACGTGATCTTCGGGTGCACGAACCAGGCCGGTGAGGACAACCGCAACGTGGCGCGTATGGCGCTCTTGCTTGCCGGTCTTCCCGTCGAAGTGCCGGGCCAGACGGTCAACCGTCTGTGCGGCTCGGGCATGCAGGCCGTGCTCTCCGCCGCGCACGCGATCGCCGCCGGGGAAGGCGACGTCTTCATCGTGGGCGGCGTGGAGAGCATGAGCCGCGCGCCCTATGTGATGCTCAAGCCTGAAACCGGGTATGCGCGCGGCGTACCCGAGGTGGCGGATACCGTGCTCGGGTGGCGATTTCCCAATCCGGCGTTCGTGCCCGAATGGACAATCGGTCTCGGCGAGACCGCCGAAGTGGTGGCCGCGGACCACGGCATCACGCGCGAAGAACAGGACGCCTTCGCGCTCGAGAGCCAGCGCCGGTGCGCCAACGCGCTCGCGGAACGCCGCTTCGATTCCGAGATCATCCCGGTCAACATTCCGCGACGGAAGGGCGATCCGGTCGTCATGGACGTCGACGAACACCCCCGCCCCGACGCGACGGCGGAGGCCCTGGCGCGACTGCGTCCGGTCTTCAGGAAGGACGGGAGCGTCACGGCCGGTAACTCCTCGGGCATCAATGACGGCGCCGCGGCACTGCTCGTCGTGAGCGCGGAGCG
>JBBSOM010000900.1:0-1566 GCA_038259715.1 Longimicrobiales bacterium | reverse complement strand
CTGACGCCGTGCGTCTACCCGATGATTCCGATCACCGTGTCCGTGATCGCCGGCACCGCCAACGAGGGCCAGAGTCGCGGACGCACCGTCGGCCTCACGCTCACGTACGCGGTCGGCCTGGCCACACTCTACGCGCTGCTCGGCGCCATCGCGGGGGTGAGCGGCACCCTTTTCGGCACCATCAGCGCGAGCCCGTGGGCGCTCCTTGCGATCGGGAACCTGCTGCTCTTCTTCGGGCTGGTGATGCTGGACGTCTTTCCGCTGCCCGTACCGCGACGCCTCATGCACTGGGCCGGGAAGCAGGGCGGCGGCTCGTACGGCGCGGTCTTCCTGCTGGGTGCGTCGTCGGGGGTGGTCGCTGCGCCGTGCGGCGCGCCGGCCTTCGCGGTGGTCCTGACCTGGGTGGCCGCCACGCAGGCGGGACTCATGGGCTTCGTCTACCTCTTCGTATTTTCCCTGGGGATGACCGCTCTGCTCGTGGTTGTCGGTATCTTCTCGGGAACTCTCACGCTCCTTCCGCGTTCGGGTATGTGGATGGTGTGGACGAAGCGCGCGGCCGCGCTGCTGATGTTCGCCATGGCCGAGTACTACTTCACGAGAGCGGGATACAACTTGTGAGCGATACCCTACGGACGACCCGGACAACGGCGATTCTGCCTGCGGCGATGCTCATGGCCATGTTCGCGGTCGGGGCGGCGGCGGTATCGGCGCAGGAGGTCGGTTTGCCGCTCGGCACCGCGGCCCCCGCGGCGACGCTCGAGGACCTGGACGGCAAGCAGGTTCAGCTCCTCGACTACACCAACGGCAAGCCGGCGCTTCTGGAGTTCTGGGCCACGTGGTGCGAAAACTGCGCGGCGCTGCAGCCGCAGCTCGACCAGATAGAGCAGACGTATGGTGACCGGCTGAACATCGTTGCGGT
Source organism: Longimicrobiales bacterium (assembly GCA_038259715.1). GTDB lineage: Bacteria > Gemmatimonadota > Gemmatimonadetes > Longimicrobiales > Gaopeijiaceae > SZUA-318. The sequence goes on along the minus strand of JBBSOM010000900.1, from coordinate 647 downwards.
CGCGGTGGCCGTGAGCCAGTCCGTGCGGCGTGTGAAGCGGCACCTGGAAGACCACGACCCCGGGTATCCCTATCTGTGGGATGCGCAAGGTGCGGCGGTTCGCGCGTATCGAGCGCCCACGACGTCGGTCGTGGTCATCCTCGACCGGAGTGGGAAGGTTGTCTACACCGGTTCGGGTCCGTCACAGGATCTGGAGTCCGCGGTCAAGAAGGTGCTCGGAGTGGACTGACCCCCGGCGCCCGTCGGACGTACGAAAGGGGCGGGGCCGGAAGTCCGGTCCCACCCCTTTCTGTTTCGACGCCCCGCGCTCCAGCGGGACGGGTGACGCTCAGTTCCCTTCGGGCTGCGGCGTCACCTTGTCGATCATTGCGCCAAGTTCCTGGTACGCCTGCGGATCGACCTGGTGGAACTGCGGGATCACGCCCGCGATCCTGCCGTCCGGTCCTACGACGATCACCGTGCGGCTGTCGACCATGTGGTTGGCCCTCAGTCCGCCGCCGAACTTAGCGTATGTGGCCCCGTCATTGGCCGCGTCGCTCGCGAACAGGAACGGGAAGTCGGCATCCTTGAGCCAGGAGTGCAATTCCTCCGGCGAGTCGTTCGAGATACCGATCACGACCACGTTTCGTCCATCATGGAAAAGGCTT
>JBBSOM010000899.1:0-1584 GCA_038259715.1 Longimicrobiales bacterium | reverse complement strand
GGGAAGTTCACTCCTTCCAGAGGCAGGGACAGCCGCCAACCCACCTCCAGCACGACCATGCCCAACGTGAGTGGAATGCCGAGGCCCCGGTCGAGCACGTCGTTCAGGAAGGAGTTTCGTGGGTCGTAATAGGCCTTGCGGTTGCCTTCGAAGCCCCGTCGCTGGTAGACCATCCTCAGCAACTCGTCGAGCACGACCAGGGGTGCGGTCTCATTCGCGAGCCGGTCCTTCACTTCCTCGGCCATCTGGTCCAGACGGGCCAGGTAGAGGTCGACTGAAAGCTGTGGATACTCCTCCTGTGCCACCAGAAGCGCGGCCCGGCCCATATCCAGCTCGGCCTCGGTCCGCGCTACTTCGGCGGCGAAGAGTCGTCTCGGTGATCGGGTTGGTGTCGGCATCGGTCGTGTGTGGACTGCGGCGTCGAGAGGACATGCGTACCCCCCTGGGCCATGTGGTTTCCGCGCTTCTCCGGGATCGCTCTTCTTCGCCGGGATTTCAGGGACAGGGCGTTCGGGGCCTTGCGGCGGAACGCGTGTGTTCGGATCGTCCGTCCATGCGTTCGCTCCCTCCGGCACTCGTCCTTCTACTCCTGCTCGTTCCCGGGAGCGCCGCCGGCCAGGGCCTGCGCGGCGTCGGCTTCTTCGGCGGGAGCAGCGAGTCGCACCAGATCCGCTCGTATCACGACGACTCGGGCGCCTGGAGCGGCTTCGTGGGCGGAGCCTGGCTCGACGTGCAACTGCCGGCGAGCGGTTGGAGCATCCTGGCCGAAGGGGGCTACGCCACCCGCGGCGGAACATACCCGGTGGCTTCCGGCTTCACGGGCAAGGTGGAGTCGGACGTACTCGAAGCCACGTTGGCCCCGAGCCGCCATTTCGACGTCGGATTCGCCGGAGCGTACGCGTATGCGGGGCCGACCCTCGAGATGCCTGTGCGCACCCGCGCGAGCGTCGATCTGAAACCTGCGTTCAGCAATCCAGCCAGCCAGGTCTTCTCGGTCACGGGAGGCGCCGGCATCGAACTCCGCCTCCCCGAGACATATGCGTTCCGCCTCGAACTCCGACACGTGGAAGGCCTTTCCGCGGACTACACCGGCGATCAGGGCGACTTCAAGCACCGCGCCACCGAGATCCTCGTCCGGGTGGGGAAGATCCGCCGCTGATGCGCCGCGCAACCTGTGTCGGGGCTGCGGTCCGCGTCGCCGTGCTCCTCGGCCCGGCCTTCGCGCTCCAGGCGCCCGCATTCGTCGCGGCGCAGAGCGCACCCGTCTCGGCCCACCCCGCACCCCGCTCGGCCGTGGGGTGCTACGACGTGGAGGTCGGGATGTGGCGGGCCGTGACCGACATTCCCGCCACCCGACCTCGCCTTCCCCCCAACATGGGCCCGGATTCCACCTCTTACGTGCTTCCGCCACGAATCCGCTTGAGCACGGAGCCCGGAGCGGTCCTGCCGCAGCAGGGGTGGTACCGCATCACGACCCCGAAGGGCGCACGCCCCACCGGGCATCGATACCAGTCCTGGCAGATGCGCGACGACCGCCTGCTGCTGAGCTACTCGACCGGAACCGTGGGCGTGCACGGGGTGCTC
>JBBSOM010000898.1:0-1588 GCA_038259715.1 Longimicrobiales bacterium | reverse complement strand
TCCTTCGGCCTGGCCCGTGATCCGGTCCATCGGATAGGTCTGGAACAGATAGTTGAGCCGGACCCCATCGGAAAGCTCGGCGGCCACGGTCCACCCGCGGACGTCGACCGCCCCGCGGACGCCCCAGAACAGCGACACGTCTTCCCGCCTCGGCTGCGGAACCACGTCCGTGAAGTTGGCCGCGGCCTCGGGGCGGATGCGGCCGCCGAAGACGCCCAGATCCCAGCCACGCGGGTCGATCCGGTCGACCGCCAGGAACTGGCTCGATGCACCGGGCCCGATGGCGGCACCCAGGAGTTGTCCCTGGTGCGTGAAGCCCTGCGGCACGACTTCACTGGTATATGTGCTGAAGGCGGGGCGGAACCGCCACGAGGCATCCGGCTCCAGATCGGTCCACTCGGCCTGCACGCGGAAGGCGGTCGTACCCGGCGCGCCACCCACCCACTGAACGCCGACGGTATACCCTTCCGACCGCTCCGGGAACTCGAGGAGGTCGCGGACGGACGCGGGCTGTTCGAAGCGGGCCCACTCCCCGTAGGCCTCGAATCCCGCCTTCGGGAACACCCACCGGCCGAAGACCGAAAAAATCTGCTCGTGGGACGCCCCTGCCTGGGGCGCCGTGGTGGGTCGCCCGACATCGCGCGCGAAATCCAGCAGCGCGGAAAGTGGATTCTTGCCGTCGGGCAGCGCGCCGAGGACGACGCGCGCGAGCCCCAGGGTGAGGCCGGAATCGAAGGCCGGCGTGAGCGTCAGCGCGAGACCGCTCAAACTTCGATGGTCATTGGTGGGATCATCGTCGAAGTACCGGGACTCGCCGAGCCGTCCCAGGATCCACGACATCTCGACAGCCCCGATGCCGGTGCTGATCGGTCGATCGGTACGGGCGAAAAGGTGCGGGAAGCCCGCCGCCTGGTTGCTCAGGACGAGGCCGTTCCGGATGCCGGGCCCCCACCAGACGTTCTCCGTGGCGACACCGACGGACGCCGTACCGACGCGTAGGCCCAGCGAACTCTGCCCGGGCAGAAGCTCGGTCACGGAAGCGGGGCCGAACCGCAACGGCAGGTCCGCGGACTGTCCGGGGGGATGGAGGAAATTCGCCCAGGGGCTCCGATGCGGCAGGTCGTTCTGAGGGTACGCGACGACCTGGAACGGCAGATTCTGCTCGTGCACCAGTTCCGGAGCGACGATGAGCGTCACGCGACCCGCGCGAAGCATGGCTCCGAGGCGCGCGGAGGCGCTCCATCCCCTCCCCGCCCACAGCGAGCCGTCGTTCATGGAAAATGGGAGATCTGAATTCCAGACGCTCCGGAGCTCCGGAAGGAGGTACGTCACGGACCACCGGCCATCCTCCGTGGGGGCGACCTCGCGAGCCTCGCGCGCCATCCGCGACGAGGGGCTCCGAAGCAGAAAGCCCGCAGGGTCCCGCACGCCCCACAGTTGATCGATACGGATGCGGTCCTCGGCGTGACCACTCAGGGGAACGAGCCGACCCGGGCCCACCTGCTGCGCCCGGACCGAGGTCGGCAGAACCGCCGTCCAGAGCGCGAACAGCCACAGGAGCACGATGCGGGACGGATTCAATACGGAT
>JBBSOM010000897.1:0-1591 GCA_038259715.1 Longimicrobiales bacterium | reverse complement strand
AGTGCGCCTTCGCGTAGGTCAGCGCCGCGCGCCCGGACTCCTTCATGACGTCGCCGAGCTGACCGGTCAAAAGGAGTCCACCGTCCCCCGGCATGATACTCGCCTCGACGAACATGATGTCACCGCCCATCGGCGTGTAGAACATGCCGGTGGCCACCCCCACGGTGTCTTCCTCCGACATGCGCTCCGGGTGCACGCGGGGACGACCGAGCAACTCGCGGACATCCTCCGGCGTTGCGTCGATCGCCTGCGCCTGACCCCCGGCGATCCTGCGAGCCACCTTCCGCACGACCTTCCCGACCTCGCGCTCGAGCTGACGTACGCCCGCCTCTCGCGTGTAATTCTGGATCACGGTCAGGACCGCGTCGTCCTTCATCCGGAATTCCTCTTCGGTGACGCTGTTCTCCCGCCGCTGCCGTGGGAGCAGGTAACGTTTCGCGATCTCCAGCTTTTCAGCCTCCGTATAGCCCGCGAAGTCGACACGCTCCATCCGATCGAGCAACGGACCCGGAATGCGGTCCAGGTAGTTGGCCGTGGCGATGAAGAGCACCTCCGACAGGTCGAAGGGGATGCCGAGGTAGTGGTCCACGAACGTCGAGTTCTGCGCCGGATCGAGCACCTCGAGTAGCGCCGAACTCGGGTCGCCCTGGAAAGACACGCCGAGCTTGTCCACCTCGTCCAGCAGGAAGACCGGGTTCTTGGTTTTGGCCTGACGGATGCCCTGGATGATACGCCCTGGCATCGCGCCCACGTAGGTCCGACGGTGGCCACGGATGTCCGCTTCGTCCCGCGCACCTCCCAGCGAGATCCGAACGTACTTGCGGCCCAGCGAGCGCGCGATCGACTGCGCAATCGACGTCTTGCCGACCCCCGGAGGCCCCACGAAGAGCAGGATCGGCCCACGGCCGCTCTGGCTCCCATCCTCGTCGAGGCCCGGCACGCCATTGCCCCCTTCGTCCTCCTCCTTCTTCTCCTCATCCGACGCCCGATCGAGGCCCAGTTTCCGCACCGCCAGGAACTCCAGGATCCGGTCCTTCACATCCTCGAGCCCGTAGTGGTCCTCCTCGAGGATCTTCTCCGCGAGCGCGAGGTCGATCTTCTCCTCGCTGCGTTCGTTCCACGGTAGCTCGGTGATCCACTCCAGGAACGTCCGAAGCACCTGATACTCTGCGGACTGTGGGCTCGTGCGCTCCAGGCGCCGCAGCTCCCGATCGACCTCGGCACGCTGTTCCTCGCCCAGTTCGAGGGCTTCGAGACGCTTGCGCAACTCTTCCACATCGTCGCGCTCTCCCTCCTCGCCCAACTCCTTCTGGATGGCCTTGAGCTGTTCGCGCAACAGCATCTCGCGCTGCCGTTCGCCCAGTTCGGACTGCACCTTGGCCTGGATATCCTCCTGGGCGTCGATGCGGGCCAACTCGCGTTCGACCGCGACCAGGGAGGCGCGCATGCGCTCCTCATCGTCCAGCATCTCGATCAGCTTCTGCTTCTCCGCGGTGGGAAGCTCCAGGTAGAACGCCACGAGGTCCGCAAAGGAGCCGGGGTCGTCCACCCCCTGGATGAGCTGATTCAGGGCCTCGGCAGGCACCCCCCT
>JBBSOM010000896.1:0-1599 GCA_038259715.1 Longimicrobiales bacterium | reverse complement strand
GGGTCGTAGAGCAGCCCGGCCGTGATCACCAGGGGGACTGCATACCAGGCCGGGCGCAGCGCATCCACGGAACGCAGTTCCAGGTACCCTCGCGGACGCACCTCCGGAAAGAGCGTGGTCAGATGGCGGCGCCAACGCTCGCGGCTCGCGCCTTCCTCCCATGCTTCCCGGAAAGGGGCCGGCGTCTCTCCGTCCGCGGCGCCGAGGAAATCGACCGCCCCGAGCGCGAAGGACAGGTAGGCGCGCGGCGCGTCCACCTCCCCGTCGAAGACCCCCGTTCGCGTCGGGTCGAGGTGGCGCCACTGCTCGGCGCGGTTGGAGCGGCGTGCCGGTATGGCACCAGCCTCGGGCGCCGGCGAATTGGCGAAAAGCGCGGTCAGGATGGGCGCCAGGCGGTTGGCCAGCCACCAGCGGCGCACCGGGCGGCCGCCGAGGTCGACGTTCACGTGCACCCCCGCCGACCGCACCATCATGTCGGCTCCCCACGGACCGATGCGGTCGTAGTGGGTCCGCTGTTTCCGGTACCGATCGAACGGGAGCGCGAGCGGAACGTCCGAGGCACGCCGGTGTGGGTCCATGCCTCTCGTGAGCATCTGGATCCCGCAGGCGGCAGCATCGTCGAACAGCGGGCGCAGGACTCGGTGCACCTTGTGCACGAGTTCGTCGATCGAGGTGAACGGTTCGCTGGCCAGTTCGAGCTGGCCGCCCGGCTCGAAGGTCAGAACTCCGACTCCCGGGACTCGCGCGCGCGGTGAGTTCCCCGAATCGGCTTCGAGGGTCCCTCCCACCCGCGCAGCGGTCCGACGCAGGAGCGGCAACGTGGACGGCGCACCCACCTCCGCCACGATGGGCACCCGCGCGCCGTCCTCCGTGACGGGGATCATCTCGCACTCGAGACCGACGCGGAGGTCGCGTTCGCCTCCACGGGTGGCCCCGAGCGCCCGGGTGATCTCCGCGAGGAGATCCGCATGGGGGATCCGTTCCACCGAGGGGTCAGCCGGAGCAGCTCGCGAGCATGAGCGCGAAGTAGCCCCGGGGATCTTCCTCCCAGTGCGATACGGAGAGCCCCGCGTCGCCGAAGATCTCGTCGATCGAGGGCCGGTCGTACTTGCAACTGATCTCGGTGCGAAGGGTTTCTCCTTCCTGGAACCGTACCTCCCGGCCGTTCGGAAAGGACACCGTCTGCCGACACGTCGACACCAGGTGCATCTCGACTCGCTCAACGCCCGGAACGTACATCGCGTAGTGTCGAAAAGAGGAAGGATCGAAATCGGACCCGAGTTCGCGGTTGAGCACCTCGAGCACATGGAGGTTGAAGGCCGCGGTGACGCCCTCCCCGTCGTTGTACGCACGTTCGAGGCGCTGCCGGGACTTGGAAGGGCCCGGGCGGAGGTCGGCCCCCATAAGGAAGCGATCTCCCGCACGCATCCGGCGCGCGACGCGAGCCAGCAGACGCGAGGCAGGCCCCGGCGCGAAGTTGCCGATGGTGCTCCCGAGCAACGCGTACCACGTCGGTTCCGGCGGGTCGACAGGCAGCGTGAACGACGCCGTGATATCCACCACGGCCGGCTCCACCCGGAGATCGTCGTACTCGGCGCG
>JBBSOM010000895.1:0-1601 GCA_038259715.1 Longimicrobiales bacterium | reverse complement strand
GGGTTGATCGTGGCGACGCCCCTCATGGTCGTGGTGATCGTGACCGTGCAGACGCTTCACATCGAGCGCCGACTCCACAAACAGGTGCCGATCCTGGGTCAGAACCACGGTGCATCGGACGCCACGTGACGCTCGATTCAGGGTCCCGTACCTGCTCGAGCGCCGCGCGCGGCTGTTGGAACGGCGAGGGTGGGAGCCGACCGCAGGCAGCTTGACGCATGCGCGGTGAGTCCGATATACCTCGCTCGGACAGACTCCTCGCATCCAGGCATCTCCCTATGAGTGACGTCGACCGCCGGGCCTTCCTGCGCTGGATGGCCGCCAGCCCCCTCTTCCTGGGGCTGGGAGCGTGCGTCGACGGAACGTCTTCCGGAGTGGCGGACGCCCCGGCCGGCCCGATCCCCGGAAGCGCCACCCCTCCCCCGGCACCGCTGCCCGCGGACGCCCGTGACGCGCTCGACGTCTTCGACCTGGAGCGCGTGGCCGCCCGGAACGTGCCGATCGCGCACTGGGCGTATCTCCAGACCGGCACGGACGACGAGGCCACGCTTCGTCGTAACCGCGAGGGCTTCGAGCGGCTCTACATCCGCCCGCGCCGGCTGGTGGGCGTCGCGAAGATCGACACCCGTGCCACGCTCTTCGGGCGGGACTGGCCGGATCCTGTGGTCCTGGCCCCGGCCGGCAGCCACCGCGCCTTCCACCCCGACGGGGAGTCGGGAACCGCTCGAGCGGCAGCGGCACGGGGCAACCTCATGGTGCTTTCGAACGTAGCCTCGACCGCGGTCGAGGAGGTGAACGAGGCGCGCGGAGAACCCGTGTGGTTCCAGCTCTACCCTTCGGGAAGCTGGAACGTGAACGAGGCGTTGCTGCGCCGCGTCGAGGCGGCGGGATGCCCCGCCATGGTAGTCACCGTCGACAACCCTGGCGGGGCCAACCGGATCACGGCCGAACGAGGGCGGCGCGCCGACGACAGGGCCTGCGCGTCATGCCACACCGAAGGCGGAATGGCGCCGCCCGTGAAGCCCAACTACCGGGATTTGCCGAAGCCGGACCATCCGGGAGGCCGGGACGCCCTGACCTGGGATTTCATTGCGCGCCTCCGTGACGCAACGCGCATCAAACTGGTCATCAAGGGCATCGTGACCGGCGAGGACGCGGCGCTCTGCCTCCGCTATGGAGCCGACGCGGTGTGGGTCTCCAACCACGGCGGACGGACCGATCCGAGCGGCCAGGCCACGATCGACGCGCTCCCCGACGTGGCGCGCGCGGTGGGTGGCAAGGTCCCGGTGGTGGTGGACAGTGGAGTCCGGCGCGGCGCCGACGTGTTCAAAGCGCTTGCCCGCGGCGCGAGCGCGGTCGCCATCGGTCGCCCCTACCTCTGGGGGCTGGGCGCTTTCGGCCAGGCCGGGGTAGAGCGGACCCTCGAGATCCTGCATCGGGAACTCGAGCTGGCGATGCGCGCGGCAGGGACCCCTTCGCTCGCCGACATCCGGCCCGGTTTCGTCACCGGTCCGGCCTGACTCCGGACACGCCCATGCCCCTTCGCCTCGTCGAAATCCATGCCTTGGATGAATGCTCCGATATCGTGGCGGAGATCATCG
>JBBSOM010000894.1:0-1605 GCA_038259715.1 Longimicrobiales bacterium | reverse complement strand
GTCGGGCCCGTACCACGAAGCGACGCCATCCTTCTCGTAGCCGTCGGCGCTGTCCATGACGTGGTACGTGTGCCCGTCCACCTTGTACTCCGCCGGATTTCCGTACTTGCCTCGCGGCTCCCGGGTCGGCACGGCGTCCGGAATGGCGTCGAGTTCGGCCTCCGTGAGCCGGCGCGGCCCGGAAGAGGCCGGCGCGGGCGCGCCGGCGGCGCTGGGGATGCCTGCCGGGTACCCTACGAGCGCGCACCCCGAGACCGTCAACAGGATGGGAATCAGTAGCCACCTCATCGCGTGCTCCCGCTCCCGGGGGCGTAGATCGTCGCGATCAGCCGTGCCTGGTCCGTATGTGACATGCTAGCCAACCTACTATTTGTGAAGTACTTATCATCTGTTACCTCACGTAATATATAAATTCCGACGGGCGACTCCGGCACGGGATCGTCCTCGTGCTCCAACTCGATTTCGAGGAGCTTCAGTCCTTCCAGCCCGCCCTCGAACCGGTCCAGCTCCCAAGGGCCGATCGGGTAGCGTGTCTTCTCGATGACGTGCGTGCCGCACGCCTCGAGCAACCCCTCCGCGATTTCCTCAGGTACGACGGTCTCGACCTCACGTCGACGCACGCCCTTGCCACTCTTCAGCGTGAGGACCGGGCCACGCGATTCCCCCATTCGGATGCGTACGGACGGCATTCCGTGTCGCACGTACCCCTGCCGGAAGTGGAAACCCTCGCCCAGCCGCGCCCAGACGCCGTCCTCGACGCGCACGAGATAACGCCGTTCGATCTCAAAAGGCCCCTTCCCATCCACGTCACGCCCCCGGTTTACGCCCGAGCACGGCCACGCGCCGGCGCAGGACGGGCACGACGCCCTGGAAGAGCTGTTCCACCACGCGGAGCCCGGGGACGTGGGATTCGGCGTAGTGGGACCGCTCGATTTCGAAGCCGGCCTCTCGCATCATGCCGGTCATGCGAGCCATCGACTTGTAGTCGACGTGGGTGACGTCCCGCTTCAGGAGGATGTCGTGGTTCTTGAGGATCTCCAGGATGTGGCCGCGGTGCGGCGTCCACACACTGAAGCGTCCCCCCGGACGGAGTAGGCGAAACGCCTCCTCGACCACGCGCACGGAATCCGCCGGATACAGGTGCTCGAAGAGGTCCGCCGCGAGCACCAGGTCCCACGCGCCCGCCTCCAGTCCCGTGTCGCCTCCATCCGCGCACAGGAAGCGCACGTTCTTGCGGGGCTCCCGCTCGAGCCGACGGTTGCAGAGCGCGATGCTCTTCTCGCTGAAGTCCACGCCGACCACCTCCCCTGCCGTACCGGCCAGCGCGAAGCTGAACGTGCCCCATCCGCACCCGACGTCCACCACGCGGTCTCCCGCGTCTGGACGGTACAACTCGAGCACTTTCCGCACGCGATAACGCTGGAAGGGGCTGTCGGGGTCGAGGAGGTGGTCGGGGTCGTCGAAGTACGCCGTGGAGTCGTAGTACTCCTTGCCGATGCGCGGGTCGCTCATGCGTCCCTCACAGCCGCCCGAACAGATCCGAGAGCCGAAGCCACCAGACGCGCCAGACGGCCTCGCGCACGATCCGCTTCGACATCTTCGACG
>JBBSOM010000893.1:0-1608 GCA_038259715.1 Longimicrobiales bacterium | reverse complement strand
GACATGCTGCCCACGGTCCAGGAGGAGCGGCGGCGCCAACTCTTCAGCGAAGGGCATCGGCTGGGCGACATGCTGCGCTACGGCACCCCCTTCCCGGCGGGGACGAACCACAAGGGGCAGACGTACGGTCCGACAACCTGCATCTGGCTCCCTGACCAGGAGATCAACAACAACCCGAACACCTGAGCCGCTCTCGGCGGCGCACGATTCCCGGAGGGTCCCGGCGGGTATGAGCCCGTCCGGGACCCTCGTAACGGAGAGACACATGAAGGCCCTGCACAGAACCGCTGGAACGTTTGCGCTCGCGCTGGGGGTGATCCTGGCATCGGCGAGCTGTGGGGGAGGAGGGGAGGGGAAGACGGAGGACTCGCAGAACACGGGCGCGGTCACGCTCGTCGTCCGCGGAGGCTGGATCTTCACCGGCCAGGGCGACGCGGCCGTGCCGAACCAGGGACTCCTGGTCCGCGATTCGATCCTCGTCGGTGTGAACGTGGCGCCGACCGACGCCCAGCTCGAGGGAGCCGAGGTCATCGAGCTGACCGACGACGACTACGTCATTCCGGGTCTCTTCGACCTGCATGCCCACTACGCCGTCGACCTCCTGGGCAAGGGAAGGGTCGACGAAACGGAGGTCTACCCGGCGCTATTCCTGGCCAACGGCGTGACCTCGACGTTCCCCGCCGGAGAGATGAACCCGGACCGGATGCGGGACACCCGCATCGCCATCGACGAAGGCACGAGGGCCGGGCCGCGCATCTTCAATTCAGGCCCCTATTTCGGGTCGGCGCGCACAGGGTGGAACGCCGACGCGATCTCGCGGGATTCGTTGCGCGCGGAGGTGGACTACTGGGCGGGCCAGGGGGCTCGGGGCTTCAAGGCGAAGGGCATCGACCCCGATCACCTGAAGTGGCTCATCGAGGCGGCGCACGAGCACGGCCTCACCGTGACGGGTCACCTCGGGTCCGGCTACCGCAACTCGGTCAACCCGCGCGACGCGATCCTGATGGGGATCGATCGAATCGAGCACTTCATGGGCGGCGACGCGATGCCGGCCACGCGCTCGGCGTACGCCTCCTTGGTGAACATGACGCCCGACATGCCCGAGTTCCGCGACATCATGAAGCTTTTCGTGGAGCACGGCACGAACTACGACGCGACGCGGTCCGCCTACGGCTACTACGGGAAGCGTGATCCGCAGGTCTTCACCTACTTCGCGCCGGAGATGGACTACCTCACACCCCACGCGCGCGAACTCGTGGAGGCGCGCCTGCCGCGCCCGGTGAACGACGAGTTCGAGAAGATCTATTGGGTGAAGAAGGATCTGATCAATGCGTTCTACCACAACGGCGGGAAGGACCTCATGACCGTGGGGACCGACCACCCGAGCTGGGGCGAGTTCTTCACTCCGTTCTCCATCCACCGGGAGCTGCACGCGCTGAACCTGTGCGGCATCCCACCGGCAGACGTGCTCCGGATGGCGACGATCAATGCCGCACGGGCGATGCACGTGGAGGACCGGCTCGGCTCGATCGAGGTGGGGAAGCTCGCGGACTTCGTGGTCGTGAGTGGGGACCCGCTCCAGGACATCCGCAACACCCGCCACGTACT
>JBBSOM010000892.1:0-1624 GCA_038259715.1 Longimicrobiales bacterium | reverse complement strand
TTGGCCAAAGGCAACGAGATGTCGTCCGCAGAGCGAAGCGCGGTGGCCCAACAGGTCGGGCGATTGACCGGCCTCTCCGAAAAGTTCGTGATGAACTCGAACCTGCGTATCGACGCCGGAGCGTTCCGGACGGAGCTTCTGCGCGACCAGCGTGAGACGCTCGGCCGCTACGACAGCCGCATGATCGGTCTCAACGGCAACGCGGCAAGCCTGCGCCAGGACTACGATCCGTCGGACGTAGCCCCGACGGGCGCGTTCATGTCCGCGTTCATGCAATACCTGCACAACGATCTCGGGTACTCGTCCGACCTGCAGTACTACATGGGCGGGCACACGAGGGGCTGGGACTACGGAGGCGGCGGATCCGGCTATCCGACGGAGAGTGAGCAGCTCCGTCTGGCGATGGCCAAGGACCCATACCTGAACGTGATGGTGGGGGCCGGCTACTACGATACCGCGACACCCTTCGCAAACGCGGAATACACGTTCCGGCACCTGGGCTTCGATCAGACCTACAAGGACCGGGTGCATTTCAAGTACTACGAGAGCGGCCACATGGCCTACCTGAACCAGACCTCGGCCAGGAAGCTCAAGTCGGATATCGAGGACTTCATCACGGCTACCGAGCACGGCGGGATGGCAGCGCACTAGCTTCATCAACAGGGCGCTCCTACGTAAAGCGCGCGCGTCTGGGCCGTGCTCAGGGGCGAAGGTTCTGGCGCGCGCGCCCCGCTGGTGGTTTCTTGGGGGGCCCTATGCCCACGTCGAGACTCCTCCCGATCCTTGCGGCCGCGTGTCTGACGCTTGTGGCTGCTAGCCCCGACCTCGGGGCCCAGAGCGCCGTTGCGGACGGCGTCGTGCCGTTGCGTGCCGCGATGGACGCACCGACGGCCACCGGGATCAGGGACCTGCCCCGCCTCACCGCGAAGGTCACGCTCGACGGCGTGATCGACGAGGCCGCTTGGGCCGACGTTCCAGCGCTGCCGCTGACCATGTACGAGCCGTCCTTCCGCGGGGACAGCGAGCGGCGTATCGAGATCCGCGTGGCCTACGACGACGACGCGATCTACGTCGCGGCCAGCTTCCTCCATGCCGACCCGTCCGACATCCGTGCCTATTCCCTGACGCGCGACCGCTGGAGCGGGGATGACAGCTTCGGGTTGCTGCTCGATACGTTCAACGACGACGAGAACGCGGTGCGCTTCGTCGGACTTCCGCTCGGCGCGCGCATGGACATGAGTATCAGTGGCGACGGGCAGGGAGGGGACGGAGGTGGCGGCGGCAAGGGGGGCGGTCCGCGTGGCACCTCGTGGAACACCTTCTGGGACCTCGAGGCCCACATTACCGACGAAGGCTGGTTCGGCGAGATGCGCGTGCCCTTTTCGAGCTTGCGTTTCGAAACGAAGGCCGATGGCTCGGTGGTGATGGGAATGATGGTGTACGCCTACGAGCCCGCGCAGGGAAGACGATGGACCTTTCCCGCCATCCCGCCGACCGCTCCGTATACGCGCGTCTCGGCGTTCCAGGACGTACGCCTCGGGGGAATCGAATCCCGGAGCCCCATCTACGTGACCCCGTACGCTCTGAGCAGCCGGGACCGGGCCGCCGATCTCGCGCCTGGAGG
>JBBSOM010000891.1:0-1629 GCA_038259715.1 Longimicrobiales bacterium | reverse complement strand
GCGTACAATATATCGAAGTATGTATCGTACGATATATCCTACGGTAGACATGGCGCAATGTTTCCAGGGAGGCGGCGGCCGCCCTGCCCAACCCTCCGCTCAGCGCCCCTTGAGTTCCTCCAACTCCTCGAGTGTGCGGGGCCAATCATCTCCAAGGAGGCGGGAGAGTCCACGGTCCGCGAGGACCTGGCCGTCCGTCTGGCACGAGGCGCAGTAGTTCGTCTCACGGTCCGCATACTTGATGCGCGTTGCCGATCCCGCTCAACACGCGGGGATCCGTGAGAGCCCGCTTGAGCGTCCGGTTCTCGCGCGTGAGGGCCTCGACGAACGCTTCGGCCGCCGCTTCCAGAGGTTCGATGCCGCCCGGGTCCAGCTCGGCCAGATTGGCCTCGCCGCGCACGACGTGCAGGGAGGATCGCTTGTGCGTGGCACGCTCGGTGAGCAGGAGGGTGCCGCTGGGGAAGTCGAACGCCCCGTGCGCCCCTTTCCGGGGCACGGCCGCACCTGGCTTCTTCCAGTGAAAGCGACCACTGACCATCAGATGGAACACCAAGAAGAGGTCGTCGTCCATCCCCCAGACCACGCGCTTGCCCAATCGTCTGACGCGGACGAGTGTGCGTCCCTCGGCCTCCGACACCGGCGGGTCCCAGGTCCGCAGCAAAGACGGCGAGCGAAGGCGCACTCGATCGAGGCGGTGGCCCACGACGGTGCGCTCCAGCCCCTCCAGGTATGCGGTGATCTCGGGAAGTTAAGGCATGCAGCGTGGGTGATCCCTGCGGAAATCCGCCTGCTTCAACGCTCGCGAGAAGGGGCGCTCAGCAACCTCAGGACTCGAGCCTCAGTTCCCGAGGCGGCGCTTCCGCGTGATGTCGTCGGGCGTGCGGGGGACGCCGTCCGGACCACTGGAACCGACCGTGAAGCCGTTTCGATCCTTCTCGATATAGTAGACGTTCCCCCACGGGTCCTCCGGCGCGCCCGTGAAGTCGGCCTGGAGCCAGTGCTCCCACTGGGGCGGGTACCCTTCCCCGTCGTTCACGAGCGCCGCCACCTGGTCCGCCATCGCGTCCAGGCGCATGGGCACGAGCTTGGCCTTGAACTTGTCCATCAGGGGCGCCGCCGCGACCAGCATCTTGTCCCGGGTATTCGGAACGGCCATGCCGACGCCCAGGAGGACAATCACGAGAAGGATGAGCTTGCCCATCACGAACTCCTCGACGACGACGTGGTCCCGAGAGGTGCCCGATCCAAAGCTGCAGACATCCGGGGTTCCTGGGCAACCGCTCGTCGTTCCGGAGGGTCGTCCACGGGCTGCCGGGAGCCCGGCTAGGAGCCCGTCCGGGACATGCGGCGGTCCGATGTTCGGCGGAGCCTCATCTCGGGAATCCGAAACGTGAAAAGGAGCGCGAGTATGGTCGCGGTCAACATCGCCGTAAATACGCGCCGCATGGCTTCGCGATAGGCTTCGCGCACCGCCTTCGCCGCGGCGGCCTCGTCCGCCTCGCCCTTCGTTCGGACTTCGTCCGCGAGCCGGGCCGCGCCCCGGGGCGCCGCCGCCGCCCGGCCGAACGCGGCGCCGGCCCCCGCGAGGGCGCCGAGGTGGATCGTCACCCGCGCGGGCCGGGGAGCGGC
>JBBSOM010000890.1:0-1644 GCA_038259715.1 Longimicrobiales bacterium | reverse complement strand
GGGGGGGTATCGGGTCCTTCTACAAGACCCCCGCTCTTGGTGACGGGCCGTTGAAATCGGCGCAGGAGGGCGTTGGGCTGCGCGCGGCTCCACTGCGACGTACCATAAAGGTACGTCTCGGTCGCCGTGCTCGCCCGCCTTCTCCTGCATCCGATTTGAACGGCCCCATTACATGATGGGGGGCGTCAGGCTTCTTCCGGGTGCACGGTCGCTTCGCTCCGTGCAATCGTGCTTCCTGCGCGGTCGCTTCGCTCCGCGCGGCTGACTGCACGTATCTTTCCGCGGTCGCTTCGCTCCGCGCATCTTCCGCCCGCGCGGTCGCTTCGCTCCGCGCGTTCCTCTTCCACCTCAACCTTCGGGAGAACCTATGGCCGACGACGCCAGGGACCAGCGGCCTCGCATCCGCCTGTCCCAGCTCAGCCACGGGGCTGGTTGAGCGTGTAAGCTCGGGATGGCCGAGCTGACGCAGGTCCTGCGTCACCTGATTCCGGTGGAAGATCCGAACGTCCTCGTGGACGCCTCCACGGGGGACGACGCCGCCGTATACCGTCTCTCCGGGGACCGTGCCCTCGTGGTGACGGCGGACTTCTTCACGCCCATCGTGGACGACCCGTTCGACTTCGGCCGGATTGCGGCGGCCAACGCGCTGTCGGACGTGTACGCCATGGGCGCCCGACCGCTCTTCGCGCTCAACCTGGTCGCCTTTCCGCGCAAACTGCTAGGCGAGGGCCTTCTCGAGGAGATCCTTCGCGGCGGGGGCGAGGCGTGCCGAGCGGCTGGAGTTCCCGTCCTCGGTGGACACTCCATCGACGACGACGAGCCCAAGTTCGGCATGGTGGCCGTCGGTGAGGCACACCCCGACCGGCTCCTCACCAACGCGGGTGCGCGACCAGGCGACATACTCATCCTGACCAAGCCGATCGGTTCCGGGGTCGTCGCCACGGCGATCAAAGCGGGCGCGGCACCCCCGGACGTGGTGCGCGCCGCGACGGAAGTCATGGCCACGCTCAACAAGGGCGCCGCCGAAGTGGCCACGGCCGCACATCTGCGCGGCGGCACCGACGTGACCGGTTTCGGTCTCCTGGGCCACCTGCACCGGATGCTCCGTGCCTCCGGAGCAAGCGGACGTCTGCGCTCGTCGGAGGTGCCCCTCATGGATGAGGTCCGCGCGCTGGCGTCGGCAGGCCACCTGCCGGGAGGATCGCTACGGAACGCCGCGGACCTGGCGGACCATCTCACCTGGCATGAGGACGTTCCTGCCGACGTGCGCGCGCTGCTTGCCGACGCTCAGACCTCCGGCGGCCTGCTGCTCTGCGTCCCCCCGGGGCAGGTCACATCCGTCCTGGCCGCGCTTGCCGACGCCGCCCCGGTCGCCGCTGTTGTCGGCACCGTCGAGGACGGTCCCCCCGGCGAAATCTCGATCTTCTGAACGCACTCTGAAGGTTCAGGAAATGCCCTGATTTCTCGTCTTAGCGGGCGCGCGCGTCATTCAGTTCTGCGCCGCTCCCACTTCCGCGCGGCTTCGGGGTCCACCCCGCCGACGTGGCGCCTTCCGCTTGGCCTTGCCGGTGGGGTCCGTCAGCGCCACGTCGATGACGTCATCGAGCGTCTCGGCCAGGTGGAACACGAGGCGATCCCGGACAT
>JBBSOM010000889.1:0-1644 GCA_038259715.1 Longimicrobiales bacterium | reverse complement strand
CCTCCCTGGAAACATTGCGCCATGTCTACCGTAGGATATATCGTACGATACATACTTCGATATATTGTACGCATCGACCGATGCCCAAACACGCTAAGATTCGAGGAGGATGGGACGATGTTCTGCGGACCAAGGGGACGAGGAATGGACTTCGAGTGGCTGTTCGATTGGGAGGGGGGTGGACTGGGCCCGCGCACGCGAGGGCGAGGGAGCGGACGTCGCGGCCCGCGGCGTACGTTCTTCCGGCAGGGTGAGGTGCGCCTGGCGCTCCTGTCGCTCCTGCACGACGGCCCCGCCCACGGGTACGAGTTGATGAAGCGGTTGGAGGAGCGCTCCGGCGGGATGTACCATGCGAGCGCCGGCACCGTGTATCCGGTGCTGCAGCAGCTCGAGGACGAGGACCTCGTTCGCGCTCAGGAGCAGGACGGCAAGAAGGTCTACGAGCTGACCGACGCCGGCCGGGACGAGTTGCGACTGAACGAGGAGACCGTCGCGCGTATCTGGAAGAGAGCCGGCGGGTGGAAGGAGTGGGGCGTGCACATGGGGCCCGAGTCCGCGGAGATCTGGAGTTCGTGGGGGCGCCTGACCAAGGCGGCGTTCAAGGCCGCCGCCCGCTCGGGCTTCGAGGAGACCGACAAGATCCGCGAGGTACTGGACAAGGCCCGTAAGGAGTTGGAGGACCTGTAGCCCAGGGTCCGGCCGCCCTTCGGTTGTAACCGGAGGGCGGCCGGTGCACCTTCATGGTCCGGGTCGGCGAGACCCCGTCGACCCCTCCAACCCGACCGACGACGTGAGACCCGCGATGACGTACCTCCTCCTGGCCTCCTTGCTCTTCGCCTCCGTGCCGACGGACACGCTTCCCGTGCCGCATGCCTACCAGGCCGCCATGCGGGCCGGGACGCGTACGGCGGCCGGTGAACCGGGTCCGAGGTACTGGCAGCAGCGGGTCGAGTACCGGATCCGGGCGCGACTCCTGCCTGAGGAGCACCGCGTGACGGGATCGGAGGCCATCACGTACCACAACAACTCGCCGGACACGCTCACCGAAGTGTGGATGAATTTGGCGCAGAACGTCTATGCGCCGGGCAATCCGCGTGACCGTTCTGTGCCTGTGACCGGAGGCTTCGACCTCGATCAGGTCACGCTCCAGGGCACTCCGGTCGCTGTGGGGCCGGCGAGCGGTGCGGAGTCGATGACGACGTCCGTGGGCTTCCCGCTCCCGCACGCGCTCGCGCCGGGAGGCTCGGCCGACCTCGCCATCGACTGGAGCTACGAGGTGCCGGAGGGCACGTTTCGCGGGGGGCGTGAGGGCGACCACGTCTTCTACATGTCGCAGTGGTACCCGCAGGTTGCGACGTACGACGACCTGCAGGGGTGGGTGAAGGACCCGTACCTGGGCGACGGGGAGTTCTATCTGGAGTACGGGGACTTCGACGTCGAGGTCACCGCGCCCTCGGGGTGGCTGGTCAGCGCCACGGGGGTGCTTCAAAACCCGGCGGACGTACTCACGCCCCAGTCCATCGAACGGCTCGGGACGCTGACGCGCGACCAGATCACGCACGTGGTCAGCAAAGCGGACCGGGATGCCGGGCGCTCGACGGCCGCGGGTGGCGCCGACGGGACGCTCACATGGCACTGGGTCGG
>JBBSOM010000888.1:0-1647 GCA_038259715.1 Longimicrobiales bacterium | reverse complement strand
CGGCGGCGCCGGCATCAGCCGACTCACCTCGACGCCCACCTGGCGAGCCCTTGCGTTCATATCGTAGAGGAGGACCGCGACATCCTCGGCCGCGGGGATCAACTCTTCGAGTCGGGCCACCTGACGCTCGTACAATGCCATACGCTCCTCGAGGTCACCCCCGCCCCGGGCGGCCAGCACCTGTGCACCCCGATTCTGGTTCTCGAGCGTCTCCAGACGCGCCTGCATGTCCGTGACTTCCTGTCGCTTGCCCTTGTACCAGTAAGCATGAAACGGATAGATGAGGACCAGGAGCACGATACCGATCAGGAGCGCGTTGCGCTGCCTGGGGTCCGCCGGATTGTACCAGGCCATCGCTCAGCCTCCCGTCGTGTCGGAAACGGCGACGGAATCCGACGCGGCCGGATGGCCCGCGAGGCCCTCCTCGAAGAGCGGCACCGTTTCCAACTGATCGAGCGGCGGCGGCTCATACGTCATCGTCAACTCGAAGTTGTAGATGAGGTCTCCCGGACTGTCCGACGACTGCGCCTGCTCCGTGCGCTCGAGCGTCACCTCCCGCAGGAACCGCGAGGCTTCGAGATTCTGCATGAAAGTGGTGACCGCGAAGTTGCTGCCCGCCCCGCCCGCAAGACGGATCTGGAGGGGCTCGGCCTGCACCTGGGCCACCTCGGTCAACCAGGTGTAGTCGGGGAGGGCGCGCCCGACCTCGTCCATGACATGCGCCCAGGTGAACCGGCCGGCGTCGATGTCCTGGATGATCGCGACGCGTTGAGCGATCGAGTCGCGGCGAGCCGTGAGCTGACCGGTGCGCTGGATGATGTCGCCGAAGCGGACGGAGTCCCGCACCGCGGACGTGAGGGCGACCTCGACTTCCTCACGGTCGGCACGAACGCCCATGAAGAGCCAGCCCATGACGGCAATCGAGAGTATGCCCGCGGCCACGGCACCCAGGATGTAGGGATCCCCGGGCATGCCGGCTCCGCCGCCGAACTTCGGCATGGACAGTCGCGAGAGGGAAAAACCACGACCCGAGGCTCGTTTGTTCCCGCCCGGAAGCAGGTTGACTTCGATCAAGGGTCAGCCCCCGTCCTCTTGTCGGCGCGTCACTGGCGCAGAGCCAGTCCGAGGGGAAGCAGCAACATTGGCGCTGCTTCATCGATTGAGACCTCTCCCGCGGCGCCGGCGCGCACCGGCACCCGTTCGAACGGATTCACGAGGTGCGTCTCGACGTTCATGCGGCGCGCCAGAGATTCGATCATTCCCGGAACCCGGGCGCCGCCTCCACTGAGGAAGATCTTGCCGAGCATCTCACCGTCGTCCCGGGTCATGAGGAACGCACTGGCCCGCTCGATCCCCACGGCGATCTCGTCGGCCGAGGAATCCACGAAGCGCGCGAGGTGGTCGACCGTCTCACGGGCCTGTACCACGTCTTCCGCCTGTTCGGCGGTGAGCCCGCGCTCGCGCTGCAGATCCTCGCGGATGCGGCGGGTTCCGAAGGGAATGTCGCGGGTCAGGATCGGAATGCCGTTTTCCAGGATATTCACGTTCGTGGTTTCGTGCCCGACGTTGACCAGGGCGACGATCCCGTGCATCGCGTTCGGATAGTTGTGCTCGAATGCGTTGTGCAGCGCGAAGGCGTCGACGTCG
>JBBSOM010000887.1:0-1665 GCA_038259715.1 Longimicrobiales bacterium | reverse complement strand
GCGACCCCCGGCCCGACGTTCATCATCTTGCCGATCACGGGAAAGACCAGCAGCAGCAAGAAGCCGGGGAGCGCGATGACGCACCCCAGTGGGGCTCGATCCGCGGGACGGGGCGTCGCCTCGAGTTCCGCGAACGCCTCACGCACGACGTCCCGGTCGGGTCCGCTGAGTTGTTCGTTCACGTCGTCACAACGTCCTGAAACAGCCGCATAGGTCACTTCGAGCCCGCGCCGAGCCTGCCGTCCCATCCCAGCGCAGGCGGAAACATACCGAATGCGCCGATCGGTGTCGTCGGCCGGATTTCAACACCCTCCGCTGGGCGCGGAATTGACGCGCCCGTCCCGGGAGTACACCGTGGGGGGCCGTCCCCCCCTGCACCGAATTCCATGCACCGCCGTATCCACCGTAGCGTACCCCCGCTGTTCTGCGCCGCCGTCGCGTTCGCGTCGGGGTGTCTGATGCTCGACCGGTATGTGTCCCGGTCGCCCGAAGACGCGCTGGCAGCGGAGGCGATCGGTCAGTGGGCCACCCCCGGCGCCCCGTTCCTGGACGGAGTGTCCGGGCGCGCCACCGTGGCCTCCGTTTCACCCACGGGCGCTCGCGCCTGGGAAGTCGCCGTCGTACCCCCGTCCGGAGGGGGCCCGATGGTGTGGTCCCTGGAGTTCCCGGAGATCGACATCCACCCGGTGTTCCCGGGTCCCGCCTTCGCGCCCTGGCTCGAACGCCGGGCCCGGGAGTTGGGGATGCACGACGTCATTCCCGAGGAGGTGGCCACCGAAGTCCGCTCAGGACAGATCCTCGCCGTTGCGGAAATGGAGGTGCGCTATGGGCCGGCGGACCGGACCGGCCGCAGAACCGAGGAGCGCATCGCGTATCTCGCACCTCGGACATCCGGCAACGACGCCGAGTGGAGAATTCAGCCGGTCACCCGATCGGCGGCTGCGCTTTCCGAGGCACTCGAGACGGTGACGGAGGATCTCATCCACAGAGACGATCGCGTCCGCAGGTGCATGGGCAGCGCATCTCCGGCGGGCGTGCCACGAAGTACGCAATTGGATTGCGTCCGTAAGGTCCTGGAGCGGCAGTTCGGCGGAAGCTGATCCGACAGGTCGCCCGTTCAACCGGCGAGCGTCGTCGATGCGGCGGCCGAGGGCAGGAGAAAGCAGAACGTGGAGCCCCTGCCCTCGCGTCGCTCCACCCAGATGCTGCCTCCGTGGTGCTGGACGATGGCACGCGCGATGGCCAGTCCGAGGCCGGCGCCGCCCCGATCCGTAGCATCGGATGGAAGGATCTGCACGAAGCGCTCGAAGATCCGTTCGGATTGGTCTACTGGCACGCCTCGGCCCTGATCGGCAATCCTGAAGCGGAGCCCGCCCCCCGATCCCACCCGGTCCACCCTCATGCGCACACTGTCGCCCGGACCGGAGAATTTGATCGCGTTGGACAGCAGGTTCGTGAGCACCTGCAGGATGCGGTCACGGTCCATGGGCACCGAAACGTCGACATCGGGCACAGGCTCGAGCATCACGCCCCGTGCCTCCGCATACGGAATCGCGAACGTGCGGGCCTCTTCGAGAAGGCGCCCGACGTCGGTGACCTCGACGTCGAGCACGAGACTCCCGGTCTCGAGGCGCTCGATGTCGAGCAGGTCGGTGACCAGGCGCT
>JBBSOM010000886.1:0-1676 GCA_038259715.1 Longimicrobiales bacterium | reverse complement strand
CGGCCCGTCTCCAGGAGCGCGTCCGCGCACCCGGACGGATTCACGCCACCGGCGTTGGCGATCACACGCACCCCGCGCTCCGCGCACGTCGGCCAGATACGCCCCATCAGCGAGACGAAGTCCGACGCGTACCCGGCCGACGGATCCCTATCCCGTTGCTTGCGCAGGATGGACATCGTGACTTCGGCCAGATAGTCGAGCATCAGGTAGTCGAGCGGGCCCCCCTCGACGAGTCGGACCGGGGCCTCGAGGTCGTCGCCCCAGAAGCCCTGCCCTCCCCCGATGCGCACCACCCGCCCGCTCACGGCGTACCGTCCGGAATCGCGGAACCTGGAATCGCACCGCTCGGGATCTGGAAGGCGCCGAGGTGCGGGCCGGGATTATTGAGCGACGCCCTCAGCAGCAGTCCCAGCGCCGGACGCACCTCCTCGGGAAGCACGACCTCGTCCACGAAACCGCGGGCTCCGGCGAAGCGCGCGTCGAGCTGCCGGTCGTAGTCCGCGCGCACCTCGTCCATACGGGTCGTCAGATCCTCATCGGGCACCTTGCCTTCGGCCTTAAGTCGGTCGAGTTGGGCGCTGAAGAGCGCCATCACCGCGCTCTCCCCCTCCATCACGCCCATGCGACCCGTGGGCAGCGACAGGATGAAGTCCGGATCGAAGCCCTGACCCGCCATCGCGTAGTAGCCGGCGCCCGAGGCATGGTTCAGCGTGAGGACGAGCTTGGGCACGGTTGCCGTGGCCATCGCCTCGACGAACTCGGCACCCGCGCGGATGATGCCCGAAAGTTCGGCGTCCGGACCCACCATGAAGCCCGAAACATCCTGCACGAAGAGGATCGGTGTACGGTGACGGTTCATCGTCTCGATGAAGTACGCCATCTTGCGCGCGCTCTCCGTGTAGACGATGCCGCCGAAGCGCGGCGGACCACCGGCCGGGTTCTTGACCATTGTTCGCGCGTTCGCGATCACGCCGACCCGTATGCCATCGACAAGACCGGTGCCGCAGATCATCTCCTTCGCGTGCCCGGGCTGGAACTCGTCCAGCCCCTCACCGTCGAGGATGCAGTCGAGCACCGCGTGCGTGTCGTACGGCTGTCGGTGGTCGTCCGGAAAAAGATCGTAGAAGTCGAATGCGCTCCGCTTCGGCGGCGTCGGGGTCCGATGTGGATTGCACTGCTCGTGCGGGAGATCGGCCACGAGCCGGCGTAGCTTCTCCAGACACGCGTCGTCGTCCGGTACCATGAAGTGGGCGACACCGCTGCGCTCGGTGTGCACGCGCGCCCCACCGAGTTCCTCGGACCCAACGGTCTGGCCCGTGGCGCCCTTGACCAGATTGGGCCCGCCGAGCCCCATGAACGAGGTGCCCTCGACCATGAGGATCACGTCGGACAGCGCGGGCAAGTACGCACCGCCCGCGATGCACGGGCCCATGACGGCGGCAAGCTGTGGAATGCGCAAATAGCGCCGCATGATCGAGTTGTAGTAGAAGATCCGCGCCGCCCCGTACTGGCCGGGAAAGACACCTCCCTGATAGGGCAGGTTGACGCCCGCGGAGTCGACCAGGTAGACGATCGGAATGCGGCAGCGCATCGCGATCTCCTGCGCGCGCAGCATCTTCTTGATCGTCTCCGGCCACCAGGATCCGGCCTTGACCGTCGCGTCGTTGGCGACGATG
>JBBSOM010000885.1:0-1677 GCA_038259715.1 Longimicrobiales bacterium | reverse complement strand
GAGCACGATGGCGCGTTCGTGGATTCCGCGGGCGCGGGAGACGAGCGCCTCCTCGGATTCCGGGGCGTCCGCCTTCGGGGCGCACGCGGCGAACGTCAACACGGGCGTGAGGACCAAGGCGGCGCGGGCGAGATGTCGGATGTTCATTGGCTTCGTCGTCCGTTCTGGGTCGAGGGCGCAAATCGAACCGGGAAGTGTAGACGACAGGCCGGCGCCGGGAAAGGCGTGCGCTCCGAACACGAGACGTTGGCATACGGGTTGGGGCGAACCCATCTTGCCGTCTCTGGTCCAGACGAACCCGAGGACGTTGACCGCCCATGAATGCCATCACCTTCCACGATGTCGAGACGCTCGCGTACGAGCGCGTTCCGGATCCCGCGATCATCGAGGCCACGGACGTGGTCATACGCGTCCGCGCGGCGGGGATCTGCGGCTCGGACCTTCACCCCTACTTCGGTCGTGAACGCGGGTTGGATATTGGGACCGTCATGGGCCACGAAGTGCTCGGCGAGGTGGTCGAGGCCGGATCCGAGGTGAGGAGCTTTTCCGTCGGCGACCGCGTGGTCGCGCCGTTCAGCACGAGTTGCGGCGCGTGCTTTTACTGCCGTACGGGGCTGACCGCGCGCTGCGCCCGGGGTCAACTCTTCGGCTGGGTCCAGGGTGGACTGGGACTCCAGGGCACGCAGGCCGAGCTGGTCCGGGTGCCGCTCGCCGAAGGGACGCTCGTTCGCGTCCCGGAGGGCCTGGACGACGCCGTGGCCCTTCTGGCGGGCGACATCCTGTCGACGGCGGCGTTCGGCGCCGATCTGGCTGGGGTAGGTCGGGGCGACCTGGTCGTGGTGGTCGGGTGCGGTCCGGTGGGCCTGCTCGCCGTGCGGGCGGCGCTCGAGCGAGGCGCCCGAGAGGTGGTGGCGGTCGACAGGGTGCCGTCCAGGCTGGCGGTTGCCGAAGCGTTCGGTGCGACGCCGGTCCACTTCGAGGTCGGCGACCCCCACGCGTTGGTCCGCGAGCGATCCGAGGGGCGAGGGGCCGACCGGGCGATCGAGGCCGCCGGATCCCCGGAGGCCACACGGCTCGCGGCCGAACTGCTGCGGCCCGGCGGGTCGCTGGCCGCGGTCGGCGTGCATACCGAGCCGCACCTCGCGCTGTCGCCAGCGGAGATCTACGACCGAAACCTGCGCTATGCGTCGGGGCGGTGCCCTGCGCGCCACTACATGCCCGCTTCCCTCGCGCTTGCGGTGCGAGACGAGGGGCTCATCGCAACCCTCATCTCGCACCGCCTTCCGCTGGCCGCCGGCGTTGACGCCTACCGGCGATTCGCGGCACGGGAGCCGGGGTGGACCAAGGTGGTGCTCACGCCCGGATGATCGAGACGCTCGCTCGGCCCTCCGGAGGGACTCACCGCGTGTGGCGCGCGGGGTGGATATGGACGCCGAAGTCGAGCGAGAAGAACGAGACCGTCTGTTTCGCCACCAGAGCGTTGTCCAGCACGTCGAACTCGGCGGGGAATCGCTGGTAGCGCACGGCCGGCGAGAAGGACAGGACCTGCCCCAGAGGAATGTCGACGCCCGCTGAGCCCTGAAGTCCCACGCCGTGGTTGGACGTCGCGTCGAGACTGCCCAGATCGACGTGGGCGTCGGCGATCACCACGCCGGCGCGGACCCACGGAAGCACGGG
>JBBSOM010000884.1:0-1679 GCA_038259715.1 Longimicrobiales bacterium | reverse complement strand
CTTGGTCGGGAAGAAGCTGAACGCGCCCGCGCCTCCCATGGCCCCCGCCATGCCGTCCACGCTCCTGGCGCCGATCGCCTGGGCCGCGTCTTCGAGCACGAACGCACCACGCGGGGCCGCCAGAGCGCCGATCTCCGCCATCGGCGCCATCTGCCCGAAGAGGTGGACCGGCACGACCGCCACCGTCCGCGGCGTCCACGCCGCCTCCACCGTCTCGGCCGTCACGTTGAACGTGTCCGGGTCGACATCGCAGAAGACGGGATGGAATCCGGCGTTCCAGACCGCACCGGCCGTCGCGAAGAACGTGAAAGCGGGAACGATCACGTCCGAGCCCGGCTCGGCACCGAGAGCCTTGAGCGGGAGCAGGAGGGCATCGGTACCGCTCGCGCACCCGACGGCGTGTTTGACGCCCAGGTAGGCGGCAAGCTCGGACTCGAGCGCCTCCACCTCGGGGCCGAGGACGAAGCGCTGGCTTTCGAGCACGGCCATGACGGCCGCATCGACTTCGTCCTTGATGGCGCGGTACTGGGAGACGAGGTCGAGAAGAGGAATGTGCATGCTGGACGGGTCCGACTGAGCGCTTGGATAGGGAGTGAAAACTACACGCCGGCGGGCCGCTTGCCCATGCGGCCCAGGCGCCGGATGAAGTCGTTCAGCAACTCCCGTTCCGCGTCCCGGCCCAAGCGGCCCGGCTCGCAGCGCACGGCCACGCTGAGCCTGCCTCCCACACGGCAGAGCCCCAAGGCCGCCGAAGTGCCCGTTCGCACCGGAGCCACGCCGACACCGTGGCGCCATATCGCATCCCCGATCACGACGCCTTCGGGTGTCATGGGCAAGCCCCTGCCCGCCTTCGCGACCCCCATGTTCGTGAAGACCGCGGTGCTCATCGAGAACGGCAGGCGGAGCATGATCGGGAGGACACCGATGGAGCGAGCCAACTCCAGGCCCCGGAGGAAATCGAGGTCGGTGCGATGCCGGCGGATGTACTCGTGCTCCGCGTGGAGGCCGGCGCTCAGGTCGGGGCCGCATGCACCCAGGTCACGATCGTGGAACGCGAAGGTCATGTGGTTGCAGGCCGGCATACGTCGGTCCGCGAGGGTCCGCAGGCTCCACGGGACCAGGACCCGGAGGCGCCCGCCCCGGCCTTTGCCATGCTCGCGTTGCCACGCGGAGAGCGTACCGAACCAGTCGGAGAGCGCTTTGGCGTGTAGCCCGCGCCCGCCCGAGGTCCGCGCCGCCTCCAGGACCCGGGCGGTCTCTTCGGGCTCCAACACGCGAACGGAGTAGGGAGGCCAGTTCCCGGGCCCGGGCTGGGCCGCGAGCGGGCTCGGCGGCGGGTAGAGAAAGCGCCAGATGTCCTTCAGTTGCTTCCACCGCCCGGGAGCCAGGACGTCGGGAGCCGCAAGCCCGGCCTGCCCGCGGAGGAGGAGACGTTCCGCATCGAGCCGCGGCGGAGGCGACCACGGCCCGCCCGGGCACGTGTCGCGCGCGTAGACGCTGGCCAGATCGAGGAAGATCGCGCGGGCGCCCGTCCCGTCGCAGCAGGCGTGATGCACATGGATGTACAGCGTGCGATCCCGGACGTAGACCACGGCACCGAGCCCGCGCATGGGATCGAGAGGGCGCCGGGGCCACGGGTCCTCCTCCTCCAGGAAGACCAGGGGGATCCGACCCGACCG
>JBBSOM010000883.1:0-1683 GCA_038259715.1 Longimicrobiales bacterium | reverse complement strand
TCCGAAGCGCCGGGGACGGCTTTTCCTGCCGGGCCGCCTTCCGAATCGCGAGCCTGAACGATTCCTCGACCCTGAGCCTGGGATAGCAACGGGCACACATGTCGAAGTGGGCCTTCACCCGGTCATGGGAGATCCCGACCAGCTCGCCGTCGAGGTATTCGTATAGGGCGGCCATGGCCTCTTCGCAGGAGATCATTTCTGGCGCTTCGGTCCCCTGCATAGCGCTCGGGCGGTGTCCGAAAAGGCCCTTCAGCCGGGCTGCGATCGACATGGCTCCCCTCTTCTCCTTGCCCATCATCGTTCTTGCGGCTCCCGCCGCCGGATGTACCCCATCTGCACAGCATAGTCGTGTAGCACTTCCTGGAGGCGGTGGCGGCCACGAAAAAGGCGGCTCTTGACCGTGCCCACGGGGATCTCCATGAGCGTCGCGATCTCGTCGTACCTCAGCCCCTCTACGTCGGAGAGGATCACGGTCGTGCGGTACTCCTCCTGGAGGTCGTCGATGGCGGCCAGCACTGTCTCGTCAACGAGCGATCCGAAGAACTCTCCTTCCGGATCCGTCCTGGAGATGGCGGCCCAGAGAGGGTTGACGGCGTCATCGCTCGACGCGGCCGCAGCCGTCTGGTCGGCGACGATCTCATCATAACGCTTGCCGCGCTTCTGCTGCCGCAGGTACACATTGCGGGCGATGGTGAAGAGCCAGCTCTTGCACCGCGTGCCCGGGGTGTATTGGTCCCAGGCGGCGTAACCGCGCAGGAAGGTGTCCTGCACGAGATCCTCGGCACGCTCGGGTGAGCCCGTGAGGCGCAACGCGAAACGGTAGACGGCATCGAGGTAGGGGAGGGCCTCCACCTCGAAGGACCCGGCCGCATGCTCGCTGTCCCTCTGCTCGTCCATCGCGGCTCCTCGGTGGGTATTCTGCTGGCCTCGGCATTGTAGGACGCTGCGCCCTCATCCACCACATCGCCCGCCCGCTCCGATCCCCGTCGGTGATTCCCCGGAGCAGGCAATGGCGAAAAAGCACGACGAGCGGCCCTATGTATGGATGGGTAGCCCGAGCACTGCCGGGGGATGCCATATTCATACCGTGTCCTCCACAAGCCGACGGACTGTTCCTTGCGTAGGGTCGAAGCAACGACCTCTGCGGGTGGTTCCCGGGAAGCGGCCAAGGAGCCGCGCCGATACGGCGTGTGCCGACCGGGAACCGGAATCGCGGGTTCCATCTTCTTATCTTTAGTGGGTTGAAACTACCCTTGAACATGAGATCCATGGTATGACATACGATGAGGTTTTCCAGCAGGGAACGACGTTCTCCAGCTTCCTGGACCACGCGGACGCCAACGTCGACCTGTGGCACGCGGTGACGCGCCGGGTCCACGTCGACGAGGCCGCCCTGGCGCGCATCGAGGCCATCGAGGGATCCTGGCGTCTCCTCGTCCTGGCCGACGACTGGTGTGGCGACGCGGTCAACACCGTCCCGGTCATCGCCGCGCTTGCGAGTGCGGCGCCCAACCTGGACCTGCGTATCGTGGGACGTGAGGACGTTCCTGAAATCATGGACCGCCACCTCACAGGCAGGTCCCGCTCCATCCCGGTGGCGGTGCTCCTCGATGAAGAGGGCAACGAACGAGGATGGTGGGGCCCGAGGCCTCGGCCTCTCCAGGAGTGGTTCGAGGCCCATGG
>JBBSOM010000882.1:0-1685 GCA_038259715.1 Longimicrobiales bacterium | reverse complement strand
TCGATGGTGCTGCAATCCTCGCAGAACGGGAATGCGGCCTGGGTGGACATCGAGACCCTGGAGCGGCGCGGCGCGCGGCCCGGCACGGGGGATCGTCCCGCCGCGCAGAGCGAAGCCGCCGCCGAGCGTGGTGACGAGGGTGCCCGCGGCAGCTATCGCTGGAACTGGGACACGCCGATCATCGTCTCCCGGCGCGACCCCAACGTCTGGTACATGGGCGCACAGGTGTTGTTCAGGAGCACGG
The DNA here is from genome assembly GCA_038259715.1 of Longimicrobiales bacterium. GTDB lineage: Bacteria > Gemmatimonadota > Gemmatimonadetes > Longimicrobiales > Gaopeijiaceae > SZUA-318. The sequence goes on along the minus strand of JBBSOM010000882.1, from coordinate 1,441 downwards.
ACAAGGGATCGAGCTGGACGAAGATCAGTGGCGACCTCACGCTCGACGTCGATCGCGACAGCCTGAAGATGATGGGCGCGGTCGTCGGCCCCGACGCGCTGTCGCGCAACGACGGCCAATCGAACTATGGCTCGCTCACGTCGATCAGTGAGTCACCGCTGGACGGCGCGGTGATCTACACGGGCAGCGACGACGGCCAGGTGCAGCTCACGAAGGACGGCGGCAAGACGTGGACAAACCTCACGGGGAAGATCCCGGGCGTACCCGACCAGACCTACGTGAGCACGGTGCTCGCGTCGAAGTTCGTGGCCGGCCGCGTGTACGTGACCTTCGACGGACACTATACCGACCACTACGAGCCGTACGTCTTCGCCAGCGACGACTTCGGCGCCACATGGCGCTCGCTCGCAAACGGACTGCCAGAGACGGGCATCAACCGGATCGCCGAGCACCCCAGGAATGCCAATGTGCTCGTGCTCGCCCACGAACGGGGCATCCACGTGTCCAACGATGCAGGCGCCACGTGGCATTCGCTCACGACGAATATGCCGACCGTCGCGGTGGACGACGTCGTCTTCCAGGAGCGGGACAATGCCCTCGTAGCCGGCACGCACGGGCGCGGCATCTGGGTGCTCGACGACGTCGGCCCCATCGAGGCGCTGACCGCGGACGCGCTGAACGCCGACGCGACCCTGCTGCCGATCCACCCGGCGCGCCAGATGAGCACCTTCCGGCCGCAGGCGTGGTACGGCGCCGGCGAGTTCTTCGCGCCCAACCCGGACTGGGATGCGCGCATCGCCTACTTCCTGAAAGACGGCGCCACCGGCTCCGCCGAGATCACCATCATGGATGGGACGGGCACGATCCTCCGCATGCTCGACGGGCCGGTCGCGAAGGGGCTCAACCGGGTCGATTGGGACCTCCGCTATGCTCCCCCCGTGGATTCGGCCAACGTGCCGCCTTCGCGCGGCCGTGGTGGCGGAAACGCGGGCCCGCCCGCGCCCGTGCAGGTGGGATATCCGACCGACCGAGATCGCGGCGGTCCGCCCCAGGGCCCGCTCGTCCTGCCGGGCTCGTACACCGTGCACGTAACGATCCCCGGAAAGGCGCCGCTCACGGGCCACGTCGTGGTCGAAGCCGATCCGCTCCTGAAGTTCGGCACGGCCGATCGCGCGACCCGGCAGGCGCTCCTCATGAAGATCTACGATTGGACGAAGGCCCTTGGCGCCGTGCGCGAGGCGGTGGCCCGACTCGCCTCGCAGCACGACGCCATCGCGGCCGATGTCGGCGCCCCCGCCGATTCCCTCAACGCACGCGTGGCCAGGCTCAGCACGGACGCGGATGGTGCCTTCCGTGGGGTCGACGGCCAGCGCGGGCCGATCGAAGGGTGGAGTGGCTTGCCCAGCATCGATCAGCGGAAGGCGCTGGGCTACGCCATCGA
>JBBSOM010000881.1:0-1689 GCA_038259715.1 Longimicrobiales bacterium | reverse complement strand
TCGAAGATCGAGCGGTAGAAGTACCCCTCCTTCGTGTCGGGCGTGTTGTACCCGAACCGGTAGTGCGCGGCGGCCATGTCGCGCTCGGAGACCCGTGACGCGGCGTGCTCCTTGAGCGAGTCGATCCACGCGTATCCGACCCCGTCCGAGAACTGCTCCTTCTGTCGCTTGAGCACGACTTCGGGCAGATAGTCGGCGAAGGCTTCGCGCAGGATCTTCTTTTCCATGCCGTCAGGCCCGACCATCTTGCGCGCCGGGTCGAGGTTCATGGCCACGTCGAGGAAGTCGCGGTCGAGGAACGGCACACGGGCCTCGACTCCCCAGGCCGCCATCGACTTGTTGGCACGCAGGCAGTCGAACGAGTGGAGGCGGTCGAGCTTGCGCACGGTCTCCTCGTGCAGCGCGCGCGCGTTCGGCGCCTTGTGGAAGTACAGGTAGCCCGCGAAGACTTCATCGGCGCCCTCCCCGGAGAGCACCATCTTGATGCCCATCGCGCGGATGCGCCGAGCCATCAGGTACATGGGCGTGGACGCCCGGATCGTCGTCACGTCGTACGTCTCCAGGTGATAGATCACGTCCCGGAGCGCGTCGAGCCCCTCCTGCACCGTGAAGTGGAATTCGTGGTGCACCGTCCCGATGTGTTCGGCGACCGCCGCCGCCGCGGTCAGATCCGGCGAGCCTTCCAGCCCGACGGCGAACGAGTGCAGCGTCGGGAACCACGCATCCGAGTGATCGTCGTCCTCGATGCGGTGGGCGGCGTAGCGCCGCGCGATCGCCGAGATGATGGAGGAGTCCAGGCCACCGGACAGGAGCACGCCGTACGGCACGTCGCTCATGAGCTGGCGATGCACGGCGGCTTCGAGTGCTCTCCGGATCGACTCGGTGCCGATTCGCTCGGAGCGAAGCGCGTCGGGAGACGTCCATGTGGGGTTGTAGTAGCGCACCGGCTCCGGACCCGCCGCGCTGTCGAGCACGTGCCCTGGAGGGAACTCCGCCACCGTGGTGCAGACCGACGACAGCGCCTTCATCTCCGACGCGACGTAGAGGTTGCCGTCCCTGTCGCGCCCCGTGTAGAGAGGGATCACCCCGATCGGATCGCGCGCCACCAGGTACCGGTCCGCCGCCGGGTCGAAGAGCACGAACGCGAAGATCCCGCTCAGGTCGTTCAGGAAGTCGGCGCCCTTTTCCAGATACAGGGGGAGGATCGGCTCACAGTCGGAATCCGTGGCGAACGCATGGTCGGGATAGCGCGCCCGCAGTTCGCGGTGATTGTAGATCTCGCCGTTCACGGCCAGAACCGGACCGTTCTCGAGGTCCCCGAGCGGCTGCGCGCCATGGAGCACGTCCACGATCGAGAGCCGTTCGTGCACGAGGATCGCGCGATCGGACGAGTACACCCCGGACCAGTCCGGGCCGCGGTGGCGTTGGAGCCGGGAAAGCTCCAGGGCCTGATCTCTCAGGCCCTGGGCTCCCGCGCGGATGTCGAGAATGCCGAGGATGCCGCACATGGCAGAAAGGCCTAGGTCGCTGGGCTGCCCACCAACGTGTTGAAGAGCAGCTTGAAGGTGCCGTGGGTCTGCGCGCGGTGCTGCGCGCGGAACCCGATGAGAACCACATTGCCCTTGCCGAGTTCCACGGACACCACGGCCGCCTTGTCCGCGAGGTGTTGCTCGCCGAGCAGCCAACCGC
>JBBSOM010000880.1:0-1690 GCA_038259715.1 Longimicrobiales bacterium | reverse complement strand
CTGGCGGAAGCGAAGGCCCAGATCGCGAAAATGCCCGAGGCCCAGCGTGGCATGATGGAGAAGATGATGGGCGGCCAGCTCGAGAAGCTGGAGCAGATGCTCGCCGACGATGCCCTGACCTTCACCTTCCTGGTCCAGGACGTGAAGGTGAACGCGGGGCCGCCGAGTGAGTGAGCGGCCGCCGGGGGTGACGCAGGGAGACGTTCAGTCGCCCGCGCCGTCCGTAAGCCGTACGCCACTTCGCCGGAGCACGGCCCGAACGCGAGCCTCGAGTCGATCGGCGAGGATGGGCTTGAGCAGGTAGTCGTCGGCCCCTGCTTCCAGGAGTTCGATCTCGTCACGTGGGTTGGGTGAGCCCGTGAGGACGATGACCGGGAGCCCTTGGGTCGCGAGCGAGCTACGGATGCCCTTAAGGACCTGGCCGCCGTGCATGTCCGGCATGAACAGGTCCAGGATCACCAGGGAGAAGTCGTGCTCTCCTCCGCTGAGCAGAGACAGCGCCGGAGCACCATCCTCCGCCTCGATGACGTTGAATCCCATGCCCTGGAGCACCGCGCGGAGGAGCAGGCGATCGTCCTCCTCGTCCTCCACCACGAGAACAGGGCCTACCGACCCGGCGCTTGCGTCACGCTGGGGGCTGACCCCCAGGACGCGCTCGACCTCCTGCAACGTGGTCTCGCCCTCCCCCACCCTCTCCAGCGCGGCGTCCAGAAACGAACGCATCCCGTGCGCCTTCGCCGCCTGCTCCATCTCCAGCTCCGAAGACGCATCCGCGATCGAGGCGAGGAGCGCAGGAGTGACGGGAAGAATCTCCACGAGGGGTCGCTGACCCCGGTAGCCCGTGCCCCCGCACTCCGCGCATCCCACCGCCCTGCGCGCGGGAACGGCTTCGATCGACTGGGCGAGCTGTCGTTCCCGCGAGGAGAGCTCTTCCAGCTTGGTCACCTGCGCAGCGCACGACGCGCAGAGTCTCCTCACCAGCCGCATCGAGACCACGCCGCGCAGCGATTCAGCGAGGCGTCCGGGCGCGAGCCCCAGATCCAGAAGCCGTCGGATTCCCGAAACCGCATCGGCGGTATGGACCGTGGCGATCACGCGTCGGCCGGTCACGGCGGCGCGAAGCACCGTGCGCGCCGTGGCGAGGTCGCGGATCTCGCCCGCATGCAGCAGGTCGGGGTCCTGTCCGAGGAGTTGTTGGAGAGTCTCCGCGTATGAGAATCCCGCGGAGGGATCGAACTGGACCTGCACGACGCCTGGCACGAGACGCTCCACCGGGTTTTCCAACGAGATCGAGTTCACGCCCTTTCCGGCCGCGAGGATGGCGTATACCAGAGACGTCTTCCCGGAGCGGGCCGGGCCCGTCACCAGAATGAAGCCGTCGCGGTGCGCGAGGAGGTCACGCAGGCCTGCTTGGGAGCGCCCGTCCAACCCGAGGTCGTCGAGCGTCACCTCCAGCTCGGGGTCGTTGATTCGGACCACCACCCGCACCCCGTCCGGCGTCGCGGTGCTCTGGATCGTCGCCTCCAGAGGGTCGTCGCCTATGCGTGTCGGCAGAGGGAAAGTGCCCGGGCGAGGCGCATTCTTGTTCGCGGGCTGGTGGGCCAGACTCTTCAGGCGCGCCACCACCCGCTCGTGAGCCGACGCCGGCAGGTTGACGAAGTGCTGCAACACGCCGTCGATCCGGTATCGG
>JBBSOM010000879.1:0-1691 GCA_038259715.1 Longimicrobiales bacterium | reverse complement strand
GACATCGTCGCGCGGGCGGCGCTCCGACTCGAAGTGGAGGCCCTGCTGGTGGCCAACCAGAGGCTGCAGACGCCGGCGAACAACCCCTTCGTGGCCTCGGTGCGCGTCGAGGGAGGGCCGGATGTGGCGGATGATCACATCGCGGCAAATGCGGAGCCCGGTGATCTGGCCGTGACGGCGGATATCCCGCTGGCTGCCCGGCTGGTGGAGAAGGGGGTCCGCACCATCGATCCCCGGGGCCTCGAGTACACGCGCGAGAACATCGGGGAGCGGCTGTCGGTGCGGGACTTCATGGACCAACTCCGCTCCACGGGCGTGGAGACCGGGGGACCGAATGCCTGGGGGACCCGGGAAAAGCAGGCCTTCGCCGCTACGCTTGACCGTGTACTGACGAGACTGCTGCGGTCCAACTGATACGGAGATCCAGCCGAGTCGGCGCGTACGGTGCGCTCAGTCCTGATTGGGTGAAAGAGGTGAGCGGCCGGCCCCGACCGTCCACGCCGCCAAGGCCACCGCGTAGCGAAGGCGTCGCCCGGCGCTTCCGCCCGGCATGTGTGGATAGCGTGCCTGCAACCATGGTGCCGGAGGTGCGAGAACCTGCATGATCTCGCGCCATCCGTTCCGGACACCGCCCTCCAGCCGCCATCGCATGAGCAAGCCTCCCGCCCGGCTCGTGCGCAACGGAAAGGCGCCATAGAGGCGGTGAGGAGACAGGTATCGGCGCTCGGCCGCCGCGGCCCCTGCGTCCGCGCCGAAGGCTTCCGTCACAGCGGAAGGGATCCGCACGCCGTGGAGGTCACCCAGCGCACGGACGACCAGGCGCACGCGGGCCTCGGCGCCGCGCGCGCGTGCGTGGTGGAGCAGCGCTTCGGCGCTTGTGACGCGTGGCGCGAGCCGCGCAAGATCGGCCAGACCCCGGAGGTGAGCGAGGACACGGAGGTGCTTCAGGAAGTGCTCCGCCAGAAGCACGAAGTGGCCCTCGGGCGACGGGACCCCGGACGCGATGTCGGCTCCGTCCCAGAGGGGATCCTCGTCTTCGGCGGTCGCAAGACGGAGCGCGCCGTAGCGGGTGCTCCAGTGCAGGTCGATCGTGCATGGTATGCCGGCAATGGCATCCGGAGTGTCGAGCGTGAATGCGGAGAGCCACTGCCTGCGCGTGGATTCCCACGGAGTCCACGCACGGAAGCCCGCGCGCCCGAGCGCGAGCACCGCCGCTTCCGCGTCGGACGGGCGCACGAGCACGTCCACGTCTTCCAGGAGGCGCGCGCCGGGATCCGCGTAGACGCCGTCCCGCACGAGGGCTCCGCCCTTGAAGAGGAGCGACCTGACGCCGTCGTCCGCGAGCACCGCGCGACACCGCTCCGCGGCTTCCATGCGCAGGCCCGTTTCCAGGGCGGTCCGGACACGGTAGGGCTCGAGCGCTGCTTCGAGTTCCGGGCTGAGCAGGAGGGGAGCGCCGATGCGGCGGTCGCGCTTCTGGCGGGCCGCGGCCAGGCCGGCCAGGCCGTAGTGCGCGAGGAAGCGCTCGATGTAGCGTTCATCGACGAGAGCGGCCGGCCCGGAGGCTCCGTCCTCGGGGGTGCCGCCGCCTTCCGGAGTGGGCTCCGTGTCGGTCACGATCGCCCGGATCAGCTCGACGCTCGCAGCCCGGTTGTCGGGCCGCGTCATTGCCTCGTGCCCCCTGTTGCATT
>JBBSOM010000878.1:0-1692 GCA_038259715.1 Longimicrobiales bacterium | reverse complement strand
CTTCGCGGCACGCGCCGCGAAGGCGGAGTGGGATGTACGCCAGGTCGGCATGGGCGGGGAAGGAAGCGAGCGGCTCAAGGTCTACGCATCGAAGGAGACGCACACCTGGATCCACAAGGCGGCCGACCTCAGCGGGCTCGGAATCTCGGCGGTCCGCTGGATCCCGACCGACGATCGCCAGTGCATGGACGTCACGGCGCTCCGCTCGGAAATCCAGAAGGACGTGCTGGGCGGCAACCGCCCCTTCCTTGTGGTAGGTACGGCCGGTTCGGTCAGCACGGGCGCGGTCGACCCGCTGCCGCGGCTGCGTGCACTGTGCACCGAGATGGACCTGTGGTTCCACGTGGACGGCGCCTACGGCGGATTTGCTGCCGCCGCGCCGGAAGCCGTGCCGGAGGACCTGCTCGGGCTCCGGGGCGCTGATTCGCTGGCCATCGACCCACACAAGTGGCTGTACACGCCGCTCGAGGCCGGATGCACACTTGTGCGTGACCCCACGGCCCTGGCCGCCGCGTTCTGCCATCATCCGGAGTACTACAACTTCGGGGGCGGGGCCACGAACTACTACGAGCAGGGGATGCAGAATTCCCGCGGCTTCCGTGCGCTCAAGGTGTGGCTACAGCTTGCCCAGGCCGGCCGCGAGGGGTACCGGCACGCGATCGCCGAGGACATCGGGTTGGCGCGCCGTTTCCACGAGATCGTGCGGGCGCACGCCGAGCTGGAGGCCGTGACCCGGTCGCTCAGCATCACGACGTATCGGTATGTGCCGGCTGACCTCGCGGCGCGGGTCGCCGAGGAAGCGGTGGCGACCTACCTGAACGAACTGAACGAAGCCGTGCAGAACCGCATCGAGACGAGCGGCCGCGCGTTCGTCTCGAACGCGGTGGTCGGCGGCCGGTACCTGCTGCGCATGTGCGTGGTGAACTTTCGTACCCGGCTCGGAGACGTGGAGGCGCTGGCGGACATCTCGGTCGAGTTGGGCCGCGAGGTCGACGCCCAACTGCGCCCGGCTCAGCTGCGCCCCGCCGACCTGCGTCCCGCCGATCCGAGCTGAGCGGAGAGCACGGGTGAGCGCCCGTTACCCGATTCCGGCCCGCATCCACAGGGTCGAGGAGACGGTCCAGCGCAGCCGCTTCATCACCACGGCCGCGCACGCGCCCGACGCCGACGCGGCGCACGCCTTTGTCGAGCGCACGCGAGAGGAGTTCCCGGACGCGACGCACCACTGCTGGGCGTTCGTCGCCGGCCGGCCGGGAAGCACCCTGCACATCGGCATGAGCGACGACGGAGAGCCGCACGGTACGGCCGGAAAGCCCATGCTCACCACCCTGCTGCACGCGGACGTCGGCGAGATCGTGGCGGTATGCACGCGCTACTACGGGGGCGTGAAGCTCGGGACGGGCGGATTGAGCCGAGCCTACTCCGGCGGGGTCAAGCTCGTGCTCGAGTCGCTCCCGACGGAAGAGAAGGTCGAGCGCGTGACGGTCGACGTGGTTGTGGGCTACCCGGACGTCGACGCACTCCAGCGCCTGGTGGGGGAGCTGGAGTGCGTCGTGGAAGCTGAGGCGTACGGCGCGGATGTGCGCTACCGCTGCGCCGTGCCGACCCCCGCGCTCGAGGAATTCCGGCGCGCGCTGGGCGACGCGACGAGCGGGGCGGGGCGGGTGGTTACTCGGACCAGTTCCCGAACGG
>JBBSOM010000877.1:0-1702 GCA_038259715.1 Longimicrobiales bacterium | reverse complement strand
GTGGCGCGCTCGTCCACGCTGAGCGCCTCCACCGCCGGCCCGGCGTACTCGATGACCTGGCCGATCGCGTTCCCGTCCTTGATGTACGGGTGGCGCAGGATCTCGAGCATGTAGTCCTTGGCGGTGACGTTCCGGGCGGGCGTGCCCGTGATCACGACCTTGAACGACTTCGGGACGCGCACCCGCACGTCCTTGGTGATCCACGAGTTGAAGATGGCCGTGGTGCCGACGCCGAACGCCACCGCGCCGATGGCGCCGGCGTGCGGGGTGTGGGAGTCGGAGCCGATGATGAGATGGCCGGGCTCCGCGTACTCTTCGAGGATCTTCGAATGGCAGATCGCCTCGGAGCCCTGGCGGTGTCCCATCTGCTCCCCATAGAGCCGGATGCCCTGCCTCACCGCGAACTCGCGCTGCTTCACCTCGAGCTGGTTCGCGACGTCGAGCAGCCCGTCCTCGATGCGCTCCTGGGTCATGACCTTGGCCAGGAACGTCAGGTGGTCGCGGAAGAAGAGCACGGACGCCGGATCGACGACCTTGCTGCCCGCGCCGACCTTCTCCTCGAAGAAGATCGCGGACATGGGCGTGACGTACTCGTGGCTGAAGCGGATGTCGGTGCGGAAGAAGCCGGCCTCGCCGACCTCGACCCACGGAACGCCCACTTCACCCTTCGCGGCGTCCACGACCCAGTGGCGCGCGAAGATCTTCTCGGCCAGGGTCATGGGACGATGCTCGTCCGCGCCCGCGGCGAGGCTCGCCGATACGGGAACCTGCACCTTTCCCTGCAGGCGGGCGACGTTGAACTCGAAGAGCCCACCGTACTCGATGATCTGCCGGGTGATCTCGTCCTTGCCCTCGGTGAAGACCGAGAGCGGGATCTCCTCGCCCGCCTCGATGCGCTCCAGCACGGAGAAGTCCGTCGTGGTGAGCATGCCCAGGTTCTGGCAGTTCTCGTTGTAGATCCGTTCGATGCTCTCGGCGACAACCACCTGCACGCCCGCCATCAACTCCGCGTAGGGGCTCTGCTCGCGGCTGCTCCCCTTGCCGCGCCGCTTGCCGGCCACCGAGCACACGAAGCCACCCTCCTTCACGGAAGAGCGCGTGACCGGGTACTCCATCTCCCCGCTCTGGGCGTTCGTCGTCCGCAGCCCCAGGTACGGAAACTCGCCGAGCGTTTCGTCGAAGAAGTAGCAGATATAGGCGGGCGTGATCTCATCCGTGGAGATCTGGTCCCGGAGCCGCTCCCGCAGGTCGTCGGTCAGTTCGATGTCCCGGCCGTCGAAGAGCTGTGCGTTCACCAGCGCCGTGTCGTCGAACAAATAGAGGATGCGACCCTCGAACTTCAGCGTCGTAGGCCGCTTCTCGATGCGGCGCTCCAGGAGATCCTTGATCATCGATTCTCAGGATTCAGGGGTTGCGGCGGGGCGGGCGCCGTAGGCGGTTTGCGAGCGGTTTCGAGGGCCTCTTTCAGCAGGGTGGGCTCGTCCACGCCCAATCCAATGGTTCGTGCCTCGCGGCGCAAACCATAGATACCCTCGGCGACGACGGGCCGGTCCAATTCCAGGACCACCCACCGCGATCCGGGCAGGGACAGCTTGAGGTCGACGGCGCCTTTGGAGGTGTGCTCGACCGGTGTGGGCGGACGGATCGCGACGATCTCCGCGACCGGGACGTCCACCCTCCACCGCAGGCCGAAGCGCAGACG
>JBBSOM010000876.1:0-1704 GCA_038259715.1 Longimicrobiales bacterium | reverse complement strand
ACACGCGCCACCTCCCGTCGGAAGACAGGTCACCGGACGCGATCAGGGGGGCGGCGGCTCGTGCGTCCGCGTCGTCCACCCGCTCGGGCTCGCCGCCCTGTGCTCGGACCCGATAGAGCGCCATGTCGGCGTTCCAGGCTTCGCCGCCCGGCTTCCAGTGAAAATAGACCCACTGATTGTCGTCGGTCCAGCGAACGTCCGACGGCGCCGCTCCGTACAACTCGGGCCCGCGCATGATGTTCTTGATGGACAACTCGAACTGCTGGTCCCGGGCTGGCTCGGGGACGAAGGCCGCCGTGCTCTGCGCGGTGACCGACCCGGGCGTGACGAGGGGCGCGATCAGGCCCGACGCAAGCGTGCACCCAACAGCCAGAGAAAGGAACGTCCGCATGGAATTATGACTCCGTCGATGTCGTGATCGAACCCGGAAGATAGTCAGGCCCGGCTTCAGTCGCCCAGGCAGATGCCCAGGCTACGCGCGGTATGGATGACGTCCGATCCCAGGGGAACGGTCTTGATGCGTGCGATTGCCTGCTCGAGCGGTACCGCATGAACGTCCGGAGGGTCGAGTGCCACCATGCAGCCGAAGGACTCGTCGGCGATCAGATTCACCGCGGCCGTGCCGAAACGCAGGGAGAGCAGGCGGTCATAGGCGTTCGGGCTGCCACCGCGCTGGAGGTGCCCCAACACGAGCGACCGCGTTTCGCGTCCGGTGCGCTCGTGGATCTCATTCGCGACCTCCTCGGCGACGCCCCCCAGGCGTATCTGGCCGCCATCCCTTCGCTGGAAGTAGGGTTCTCCACCCTGGGGAAACGCCCCCTCCGAGACCACGACGATCGCGAAGCCATGCCGGCCCTGATGGTAGCGTGCCTCGATCTTCTCGGCCACGCGATCCATATCGTAGGGAATCTCGGGGATCAGGATCACGTCCGCCGTACCCGCGACTCCGGCGTAGAGCGCGATCCAACCCGTGCTGCGGCCCATCAGCTCGATGACCAGGACGCGCTGGTGCGCTTGCGCGGTCGAATGCAGCCGATCGATGGCGTCCGTGGCGGTCTCGACGGCCGTCTGGAAGCCGAACGTGAGGTTGGTCGCCGCGATGTCGTTGTCGATGGTCTTGGGGACACCCACCACCTTGAGGCCCTTCTGGAACAGGTGGTATGCGATGGTGAGCGAGCCGTCCCCGCCGATCGCGACCAGGGCGTCGATGCCGTGCCCGTTCAGCGCCCGGATCACCTCGTCCGAGCGGTCCTCGTAGGTCACGGAGCCGTCCGGATGGGTCACCGGCCATCGCAGCGGGTTGCCGCGATTCGTGGTGCCGAGGATCGTTCCGCCCAGGTGGGTGATTCCCCGCACACTCGACCGATCGAGACGTACCACGCCTCCCTCTTCGAAGAGGCCGTCGTAGCTGCGCTCGATTCCGTACACCTCCCAGCCCCGCACCTCGGCGGCCAGGACGACGGCGCGGATGACCGCGTTCAGGCCGGGGGCGTCGCCGCCGCCCGTGTTGACCGCGATCCTGCGGATCGTGGAAGTCGAAGTCATGGGAATGGCGCCGCTCGGGTCGGATGGGATCGGAATCATCACCCGAACCGTGCTCGTGAACGGCGCGCCGAGCAACCCCCGGTCGGCCCGATGGGGCCCCCGGGACATCTCTTTCGGGCCCGGCACCCCCATCGCCTGGGTACCGCCCCGGACTCTCTT
>JBBSOM010000875.1:0-1728 GCA_038259715.1 Longimicrobiales bacterium | reverse complement strand
CATTGTGTGCGTGTGTGTAGCGCACCGGCACGACGAGGTTGACGGTGGGGACGCCGCCGTTCGACTTCTGGATCTCGGCGGAGTCGTCGCCGTAGCCCTGCACCAGGTCGAGCTGCAACGGCAGGCCGGCGTTGGCGGCGGTCGTCTTCACCAACTGGACGAACTTCTGGTTGGGCATCTCCGAGGAATCGTACAGGAAGATCCCCGGACCTCCACCGAGACGCGCCTGGGTTTCTTCGGGCCGGGAGCCGGGCGCGTCGCCCGCCACGCCGCCCTCGAGCGAGATGCCCACCTCCGGCCGAATGACATCCGCCGCCGTGTGCGAACCCCGGAGACCGACCTCCTCCTGGACCGTCGCGGTATAGAAGATCTGGTTCGGATGGCCCTCGGTGGAGAGCCGCCGCATGGCTTCCAGAAGAACGGCCATTCCCACACGGTCGTCCCAAGCCTTGCCCATGTAACGGCCCGTGCCATTCAGTTCCTGGAAGGGTGCGTCGGGCACGACCGCGTCCCCGGGCTCGACGCCCAGTTGACGCACCTCTTCGGCCGAACTCGCACCGACGTCCAGGAAGACGCTGTTGCGCGAGAAGACGCGTCCGCGCTCATCGGCCGGGATCACGTGCACGTCCCGGATGCCGGTCACCGCGTGCACGGGGCCCTTGGAGCCGATGATGATCCAGCGCTGATCGACGAGCGCCTGGTCGAGCCAGCCGCCGAGCATCTGCATGGTGAGAAAGCCGTTTGACGTGACCCGCCGGACCATCCCGCCCAGTTCGTCGAGGTGCGCCTGCAGCTCGACCCTCGGGCCGCTCGATCCCTGCGTCGCGATCACGGAGCCAAGCCCGTCGTATTCGATCTTGTCGGCGAGCGGCTTCATCCGTTGCACGACGATAGCCCGGACCGGCTCCTCCAGCCCGGACGGGCCGGCCGCCTCGGAAAGCTGCTTCAAGAGATCGCGAATCGGGTCTTGCTGGGCCGCGAGCGGAGCGGTCGTCAGGAGGAGGACTGCGCAGGCAGCTTGGGTGGCGCGGAGGGCTCGCATGGTCGAACTCGGGCAAGGAGAGAACTTGACGCTTGGGGGTATGCTACGCTCCCAACCCCAACCGTTCAACCGAAAGGCATGGAGGCTCACATGGCTACCTACACCTGCGACAAGTGCGGCATGAGCGTGAACATGACGTGCGCCAAGTGCGGCAAGGAACTCGTCCCCGACACGATCACCACCGAGAGCGGCGCCTCGGTGGCGGTGTCCAAGTGCCCGGAGGGCCACGGCAAGATCAAATCGCCGACGTGCTGCGGCGAAGACATGAGCTGCGCGGCCTGACGGAGCGGTCGACGATCCACGCATGAGGATCTGGGTGGACGCGGACGCCGCCCCGCGCGACGTGAAGGACATCGTCGCGCGGGCGGCGCGCCGACTCGAAGTGGAGGCCCTGCTGGTGGCCAACCAGAGGCTGCAGACGCCGGCGAACAACCCCTTCGTGGGCTCGGTGCGCGTCGAGGGAGGGCCGGATGTGGCGGACGATCACATCGCCCAAAACGCGGAGCCGGGTGATCTGGCCGTGACGGCGGATATCCCGCTGGCTGCCCGGCTGGTGGAGAAGGGGGTCCGCACCATCGATCCCCGGGGCCTCGAGTACACGCGCGAAAACATCGGGGAGCGGCTGTCAGTCCGGGACTTCATGGACCAGCTCCGCTCCACGGGCGTGGAGACCGGGGGACCGAATG
>JBBSOM010000874.1:0-1729 GCA_038259715.1 Longimicrobiales bacterium | reverse complement strand
GAGCTGCTTTTCCTGGTTCGTACGCGGGTCGAACGACCAGACGTTGGTTGCCCAGTCCCGTTCGGACAGGTAGTAGACGACGCCGTCCATCCACGAGGGGTTGGTTTGACGCTCTCCCTCCCAAGGCGTGAACGTCTGGTCGAGCGTGGACAGGTTCACCATGCGAATCGCCTGCGCCTGCCCGCCGCGATAGTTGCGCCACTCGGGGTCCCAGAACGAGATCTCCTGGTAGGCGACCATCTTGCCGTCCGCGCTCATCTTCCCCTGGAACGCCTGGGGCACCGCCAGCGCTGTCGGAAGTCCGCCTGAGCGCGGAACCGTGTAGAACTTCCACATGCGGGTCTGCACGCCTTCGCGTCCGGATTGGAACATGATCTTCCCGTCGGGCGTCCATCCCTGGACAACGTCCGGGCCCGGATGCCAGGTCAGGCGTTGCGGCTGGCCGCCCTCCGCGGGGACGACGTAGACGTCCTGGTCCCCGCCGTATTCGCCGGTGAAGGCGATCCACTTGCCGTCCGGGCTGATGGCCGGATCGGTCTCGGCGCCCTCGTCGCTGGTGAGCCGGCGCGCCTGACCACCGTCCCGGCCGACGACCCAGATGTCGTTGGCGTGTACGAAGGCAATGGCGTCGGCGCCGACCGACGGCTGGCCGAGGAAACGGGTACCCTGGGCCTGGACGGCGGCCTGGGCCGCGGCGTTGGTGGACGCGACGCCGAGAAGGGAAGGGACGAGAAAGGCGGCCAGGACGGCCTGGAGCAGGCGGCGCATCGATACGACTCCCGAACGGGTACGTCTGCGGGGGAGCGGAGAGAGTAGGTTGGAGCGGGCGGGGCGGAAAGGGCTTCGGGCGCTCGGCTTCGGGCGCTCGGCCCGGCGCTCGCTGCAGCGGCGCCCCGCTGTGCGGCGCCCGGGCCAGCCTTGCCGGTTCTCCGGCTCTGCGGCCATTGTCACTCTTCTGACATCCAGCGAAGCGCTGTGCCACGACCCGGAGGACCCATGCGTCGTCTACTTCCACTCACCCTCGCTCTCGCCGCCGCGTTGCCTGGCGCCGCGTTGCGCGCCCAGACCACCGACACCGAGATGACGGCGGCCTCGGGCGTGCTCCGCCAGATCCAGGAACTCGAATCGCGCCTGAAGCCGGTCGACATGGCCGCAAAGCTGGCCTCACGGAACGACGCGGGACGCGATCAGGTCATGAGCCAGACCGCTCAGGTATGGGATGGCGGCATGCAGTCGCTGGCGGACTGGATCGGACACCATCCCGAGGTGGGGTGGGAGGAGCACCAGGCCGTCGATACCCTGGTGAAGGTGTTGAAGGAGGCTGGATTCCAGGTGGAAACGGGCGTCGCGGATCTGGAGACCGCGTTCGTGGCCACGTGGACGTCACCGGCGGGCGCGGATGGCCCCACGCTCGGCCTGATCGGCGAATACGACGCGCTCCGCGGCACCAAGGGCGCCTACCACGGCGACCAACACAACGCGCAGACCCCCGTGGCTATCGCAGCGGCCAGTGCGCTCATGCAGTACATGACCGCGAACAAGGTGCCCGGCACAATCAAACTGTACGGAACGCCGGCCGAGGAGGTCGGGCCTCCCGCCAAGACCATCATGTTCAAGGCGGGGGTCTTCAAGGGTGCCGACATCTTGATCCGGAGCCAGTCCTCCACCGGCACGGGGCGCAGCAGGGCGGGCTTCGGCATCTGCTGCCTGAACATCAACGAGGTGAAGT
>JBBSOM010000873.1:0-1729 GCA_038259715.1 Longimicrobiales bacterium | reverse complement strand
TGGTGCCCCAGGGAAGCGCCCTTGCCGTAGCCGTGGTCGTCGCACTCCAGTCCGCCATCTACACCTATGACGGCTGGACGGGGCCGGTCTATTTCGGGGAAGAGGTGAAGGAACCGGGGCGGGATATCCCCCGGTCCATGATCAGCGGAGTACTCGTGGTGATGGTCATCTACCTGGTCATGAACGCCGCGTTTCTCCGCATCGTCCCCATCCAGGACATGGCGGGCGATCCCTTCGTGGCCGGGACCGCCGCCAAGCGCCTGTTCGGACCCATGGGGGACCCGGTGCTCAGGGTCATCATGCTCGTGTCCATGGTAGCCGCGGTAAACGCCATGATCCTCATGTACTCGCGCATCACCTTCGCCATGAGTGCCGATGGCTTTCTGCCGCCCATCCTGCGGCGCGTCACGCCCGGTGGGACGCCGGGGCCGTCGCTCGTCATCGGCACCGTGCTGGCGATCGGGCTCATCGCCACCAACACGTTCGACAGCGTGCTGGCGCTCCTCGCCTTCTTCATGGTGGCCAACTACGCGCTGACGTACTGGGGGTTCTTCGCGGCTCGCCGCCGACATCCGGACGCGGAGCGACCCTTCCGGGTCCCCGGGTACCCATGGGTGCCGGGCGCCGCGCTCCTGGGCTCGGTCGCCTTCCTGGTCGCGGCGGTCCTGGGCGATCCCCGGAACAGCCTCGCGGCCATTGGGATGGTGGCTCTGAGCTGGCCTGTATCGCGGGCGGTGGGGCGGCGAGACCGCGCCTGATCGCTCGGTCAGCCCTGGGATCCGGTCGCACAGGATGGGCCATGGCCGGACCTGCGGGAATGCGCGTGATCCCCCCTTGCGTCGCTCTGTCCGTCTGGGTACCCATTCGGGACAATACAATCTGACGCAGAGGCACTCGGAAGTCCGGTTAGAATCCGGTGCGGCCCAGCCACTGTGAAGGGGTGCACGAACCGCGTGTTCGTGCTTCCTCCGCCTGAAACGCCACTGGGACCCCGGGTCCTGGGAAGGCGGCGGAGGTGCCCCAAGCCAGGAGACCTCCTCCGCGTCCGCATTTCGCCACACCCCTCTCGGGAGGGGAATGGGCAACGTGGACCTGCTCGCGCGCGCCACGTGCACCCCGTTCTTCTCGCCGTCTTGCGGAGAAGACCGGGATGTCCCGATTCACACAGCCCTCGGCGCCGCGCCGCTGTCCTGGACTCACCGTAGTCCTGGGTCTGGCCGTCGTGTTGTTCCCTCCGCGGGATGCCCGCGCCCAGGTTACGAGCCAGGTGCGTGTGGAAGTTCGCGACGCGAGGACGGAACGTCCGGTCGCGGACGCGGAGGTCTCGGTGGCCGACGCGGGCCGGACGGCATGGACGGGCGGCGACGGGAAGGTCCTGATGCGGGGCGTCCCCACGGGACGAAGCGTGTTTCGCGTTCGACGCATCGGGTTCGCTCCGACCGAGGTGTCCGTCGACGTGGTTAACGGCATCACGAGCGAAGTCCTCGTCCACCTGGAACCCCTCGCCCTCGAGGTGGAGGGCGTGGACGTGTCGGTCGAAGGGCTGCCGGCCGGAGCCCGCACCGTCTCCGCCGATGAACTCGGGCCTGAGGCTCGCACCATCGAAGGTCTCGTCGAACGGGTGCCCGGCGTCACCGTGGTGCGAACGGGGGGGCCGGGCACGCCCTCGGTTCCCAGCATCCGCGGCTCCTCCGACAACCAGGTGCTGGTGCTCGTGGACGGCGTGGCG
>JBBSOM010000872.1:0-1734 GCA_038259715.1 Longimicrobiales bacterium | reverse complement strand
TCAACTTCCCGATCCGGGTCAACAACCGGCTCGCGAACGTCATGGCCATGGCCGAGCGCGGTGACGGTCGGCCGACCACGAACATGCCCGAGATCTTCGGTATCCTGAGCACCCAGTTGAAGGGGTACACGGACCACCTGCAGGAGATCTGGGACACGGACCTCGCGGCCGTGAACCGGGAGTTGAGCCGGCTGAATCTGGCGCCGCTCGATCCGAAGTGCGCCAAGGCCGAAGGTTGCCGCCCGATCATGTGAGGCTCGGGGGCCGCCGCCCACGTGGGCGGCGGCCGTGCCGGCCAACCTGCCCGATCCGATCCATTCAGGAGACGACATGCGACGAGCGTTGAAGCGGAGCGTCTGGGCGTTCGGGGCCGCCCTCCAGGTCACCTCCGGGTTGGCGGCGTTGGCCGTTGCAAGCCCCGCCCCCGCTCGCGCGCAGACCGTCGAATGGGACCTGCTCATCCGGGGCGGCACCGTCGTGGACGGTACCGGAGCGACGGGCTTCGCGGCCGACGTGGCCGTGAAAGGTGACCGGATCGTTGCGGTGTCCCGGACGCCGCTCGACGTCCTGCACGCCGCACGCGTCATCGACGCGACCGGCAAGGTGGTCAGCCCCGGTTTCGTGGACCTGCACGCGCATCTCGATCCGATCCTGCGCCTGCCCGGCGCGGAGAGCCACGTACGCCAGGGCGTCACGACGGCTCTGGGCGGGCCGGACGGGGGCGGGCCCTGGCCGTTCGGTCCCTACCTGGATTCGGTGCAGGCCGTCGGCGTGGGCATGAACGTCGGCTTTCTGGCGGGGCACAACTCGATCCGCGAGGCCGTCATGGGCCTCGACAACCGGGACCCGACTCCCGCCGAGCTGGAGCGCATGAAGTCCATGGTCGCCCAGTCGATGGACGAGGGCGCCTACGGCATGTCGACGGGCCTCAAGTACCTACCGGGCGCGTTCTCCAAGCTCCCCGAGCTCGTGGCGCTGTCACGGGTCGCGGGCGAGCGTGGCGGCATCTACACCTCGCATCTGCGCGAAGAGGGCCTCGGCCTCATCGAAGGGGTCGCCGAGGCCATCGAGATCGGTAAGGAGGCGCACATTCCGATCGTGCTGACGCACCACAAGGTGGTCGGGCAGCCGATGTGGGGCGCGTCGAAGACCACGCTCGCGATGGTCGATTCTGCCCGCGCGGCGGGTACGGACGTCATGATCGACCAGTACCCCTATACCGCGAGCTATACGGGCATCACCGTGCTCGTCCCGGCCTGGTCGATGGCCGGAGGCACGAAGGCGCTGCTGAAGCGCATGGACGACCCCGCCCTCGCGGACAGCATTCTCGAGGGAACCACCTTCAACATCATCAACGACCGCGGCGGCAACGACCTGCACCGCGTCCAGTTCGCCCAGGTCGGCTGGGACCACTCGCTCGAGGGCAAGACGCTCTGGGACTTCGCGGAGCGGGAAGGCGTCGAGCCCACGCCGGCCAACGGCGCCAAGCTCATCATCGAGATCATCCGGCGCGGCGGCGCGAGCTGCATCTTCCATGTGATGGACGAAGGCGACGTCGAGCGGATCATGAAGCATCCCCAGACGATGATCGCGTCCGACGGACGCCTCACGCAGCCCGGGGAAGGCCACCCGCACCCGCGCTGGTACGGCACCTTTCCCCGCGTGCTCGGCGTCTACGTGCGCGAGAAACAGCTGCTGGGGCTCGAAGAGGCCGTTCACAAGATGAGCGGCATG
>JBBSOM010000871.1:0-1738 GCA_038259715.1 Longimicrobiales bacterium | reverse complement strand
GACGTCGATGCCCCGTGCCGCGATATCGGTTGCGACGAGGACCCGGAACTCACCGGCCTTGAAGCCCGCGAGCGCCTTGGTACGCTGCGCCTGCGATCGGTTCCCGTGGATGCGCTCGGCATGGACGCCGCGACGGTTGAGTTGCTTCGCGAGTCGGTCCGCGCGGTGCTTGGTGCGGGTGAAGACCAGGGCCTGGTCGATGGAGCCACCGTCGAGCAGCGCCTGGAGGAGCTCCCCCTTGAGTGTGGCCGGGACCGGATAGACGCTCTGACTGATGCCTTTGGCCGGCCTCGCCTGGCGCTGCAGCGCGATCTTCGTCGGCGCACGCAAGATCTCGTGCGTCAGCTTTTCGATCGGCGGTGGCATGGTCGCGCTGAAGAAGAAGGTCTGGCGCGGCTTCGGTACGTGCCGGAGAACCCGTCGGATGTCCGGCAGGAATCCCATGTCCAGCATGCGGTCGGCCTCATCGAGGACGAAATATTCGAGGCCGGCGAGCTTGGCGTAGTCGTACTGGAAGTGGTCGAGCAGGCGGCCCGGTGTCGCGATGATGACGTCGACGCCCTTCCGGAACGCGCTCTCCTGCTTGGCCATGCCGACGCCGCCGTAGACGGCTGCGGCTTTCAATCCCGTATAGTGCGCGAGGCCCTCGAGGTCGCCCAGGATCTGGAGCGCGAGCTCACGGGTGGGCGCCAGGACCAGCGCGCGCGTCGTTCCGCGTGGACGGTCCACGAGCTGGTGCAGGATGGGAAGCAGGAAGGCGGCGGTCTTGCCGCTGCCGGTCGCCGCGCAGGCCAGAAGGTCGCGCCCTTCGAGGGCCGCGGGAATCGCCTGGGACTGGATCGGGGTGGGGCGGGAGAAGCCGAGGTCCTCGACGCCGCGAAGGAGGGTCGGGTGCAATGCGAGATCTGAAAAAGCCAAAGAACACGTCCGGTATGGAGGCGCACGCAGGCCGGCCGGAACGTCCGGCTCGATAGGCGGCGCAGAATCTATTGCGAGTAACTGCCCCCGGAACCGAGGGCTCAAGGTGGGAATCCCGCAAGCGTTTAAGCTAGCGGCATGCGGGTTTCGACGTCAGGGGGACGGCGGATCCTTGCCCGCGGCCTCCTTCAACTGGTCCAGCAGTCCGCTCATGTCGGGCTTCTCCGGCGCCTCGCGGAGGTGATCGAGTCCGTCGTCACCATCCGCGCCGGAAACCACTTCAGCTTCGGTGCCCGCGCCGACGCCGGGCACTGGTGGGATGGATGGGATGTGCTCCGTGTCCTCTCGCCGGCCGGGAACGTCGGGAACGTCGGAACTGTCGGGAACGTCGGGAACGTCGGAACTGTCGGGAACGTCGGGAACGTCGGAACTGTCGGGAACGTCGGGAACGTCGGGAACGGCCGCCCATTCCTTCTGTTCTTCGTTCTTGTCCTTCGCTCCCGCTTCGGTTTGCGGTACCCCGCGCCGGCCGGGTGCCCCGTCCTTGTCTCCTGGGGTGCGCGACGCTTCCAGGGTGGCGGCGTGGCTCTGTTGGCCGGCATCCTTCCGGTCGGCGGCCGCTGCGCGAGGTTGCCCCGCTCCGGGCTTCCGGCCGGCGGCGGCGGCCGTGCGCTCATCCCCATCACCGGGTGCACCGGCGGCGGCGGCGGTGTCCGCGCCGTCGGCCTCGCCCTGGCCTGAACCCGCTTGCTCCCCTTCGGCGGCGTCACGTTCCGCGGCGCCCCGTCCCTCCGCCGCTCCACGCTTGGCGGCCGCGCCG
>JBBSOM010000870.1:0-1746 GCA_038259715.1 Longimicrobiales bacterium | reverse complement strand
TCCACCGGTCCGGACCCACCGACGTCCGCACGTTCACGATGCCTTCCCACGCCACGGCCACGTCGCGCCCGTCGTTGAACGTTTGCGCGTCCCAGAGAGCTCCGGCCGGGTTGATCGCGAACAGAAAGCCGTTCTGCTTGTCGTGGTACGTGTCGAGTGCGACGCCGAAGATGTCCGAGTCGTGGGTCGCGAAGTCCTGCTCGAGGCCGGGCACGACGAGCTTGTTCGGCTCGGATTCGTACAGCGTGGCACCCACGTACAAGGAGTGGTCGTCGTAGAGGATCCGGATGGTCGTCGGCTCGGATGCGGGATACCCCGCGTTCGGCTGCACCTGGATGAAGTCCGAGGTGGACGAGTCGGCGTCGGCCCACACGGCTTCGTCGAGGTGCCCGTCGATGTGGACCTCGCCCGTGATTCGGTGCGCCGCCAGAGCGGGGCGGGGGAGTGCGGTGGGGTCCACGGGATAGCGGACGGCCCTCTGGCCGGCAGGGGCCTCTTGCCCCATCGCCGAGGTCGGCGTGCGTGCCACGCCGGCCAGTGCGGCCAGAAGAGAAAGCGCCAGCGTGCTGCCTCGCGTCATGCGTTCGCTCCGACGTTCACTTCGACCACGCACTCCGCCTCCGGAAATCAGGAAGCCCGAAAGATCGCATCCGGGAGTCTGCGCGACTACCATACTCGGACCATGCCAAACGTTCGCACGGGTCTCGATCGTCTCGCGGCCGGGGAGGCCGGCGCCCACCTGCGCTCCGCCTCGACCGGGCTCGTTCTGCACCCGGCCTCGGTCCGCGCGGATCTGATGCTGGCCGCGGACGCATTGGTCGAAGCGGGCTTCCACCTGCGGACGCTGTTCGGCCCGCAGCACGGCGCCCGGGGCGAGAAGCAGGACAACATGATCGAGTCCGACGCCTACACGGATCCGCGTACCGGACTCCCGGTCCACTCGCTCTACAGCCATGTGCGAAAACCGACCCCGGACATGCTCGCCGGTCTGGACGTGCTCCTGTTCGATCTGCAGGATGTGGGCGTACGCGTGTACACATTCGTATGGACGATGGCGCTGTGCATGGAGGCGTGCGCCGAGGCCGGGGTCCGCTTCGCGGTGCTGGACCGACCGAACCCGGTGGGGGGAGCCCTCCTCGAAGGCCCTGTCTTGCGCGAGGGCTTCGAGTCTTTTGTGGGCCTCCACCCGATCCCGCTGCGCCATGGTCTCACGGTGGGTGAACTGGCGCGTTGGTTGAACGCCGAACGCGGCATCGGGTGTGACCTCGAAGTCGTGCCGATGCAGGGCTGGCGACGCACCATGTCGTGGGCGGAAACCGGGCTGCCCTGGGTGCTGCCCAGCCCCAACCTGCCCACGCCCGACTCGTGCGGAGTGTACCCGGGAATGGTCCTGGTAGAGGGGACGAACCTCTCGGAGGGAAGGGGTACGACGCGCCCGTTCGAGCTCGTGGGTGCACCCTGGCTGGACGGCGCCGCGTTTGCCGAGCGGCTCGCGGGTGTTGGTCTGGAAGGGGTGCGGTTCCGGGCATGCAGCTTCGAGCCGACCTTCCAGAAGCATGCACGCACGCTGTGCGGTGGGGTCCAACTCCACGTCACCGACAGGGCGGCCTTCCGGTCTGTGCGGACGGCGGTCGAGGTGTTCCGCGCGGCCCGCGCGCTCGCGCCCGATGCGTTCGCCTGGAGACCGCCGCCCTACGAGTACGAGGAGCGCATCATGCCCATCGACATCCTGTGGGGGCACGACGG
>JBBSOM010000869.1:0-1748 GCA_038259715.1 Longimicrobiales bacterium | reverse complement strand
GAACCCCCAGCTACCGCGTCTCCAGAACACCGATGGCGATCCTATCGCGTTCCACCGTCTCTGCTTCGAGGTCCCGTCGGCGCAGGAAGCGTTCGACGCGTTGAAAAGCCTGGCCTTCGACGAGACGGAGCGCGATCTGCTGGAGTCGGCCGAGTTCGACGAGGAAGGAAGCCTGCAGAAGGTGGAGTTCGCATGGAAGAGGGCGGGCAACGCTGTTCACAGCTCTTGGGAGAACACGGTCCTCGGCACCATCGAGATCGACGGCAGCCGGCTCGTGGCGAGCGTCAACTCAGTAATGCGGGCTGCACGACTGCGGGCACTCATCGGAGAACTGTATCCGGACGCCCGAGGCACGGAAACGGAAGTGGAGACCGTCGATGAGGCAACGGCCGCCCGCGCCGAAGCCGGCGGACGCGGAGCGGATTTCGACGAAGCGGACACGCCGTCCCCCGCCTCGATTCCGGAGGTGCGGGCACGGATCCGGGAGATCATGGCCAAGCATTACGAGAACTGGGTCGATGAGGCCATCCCTGCCCTGGGAGGCCGGTCACCGATGGAGGCGGTGCAGGAGCGGAGTGGCCGGGAGAAGGTCGAAGTCCTGATCGCTCAAATCGAGCGCGAGGGAGCGCGGACGGACCCGCCTCTCGACGACGCCGTCACCCGTAGAATGCGCGAGCGCCTCGGGCTCGCGGAGTGAGTCAGGACAGGGCCACCCTACCCGGCCGGCCGCGACCACACCTCCAACAGGTGGTCGAGCTCAGCGGGGTGGTACGGCTTCCAAGCGCGAGCGGACGTAGGCGGCCGCGATCCGGTCATCGGCGTCACCGGTCGCGATCTGCATGGTCAGGGCGTAGAGCTCCTTGCCTGGCACGTGGAGGGCGTACCCGTTCAAGCGCAAGAACACGAGGGCGCAGGCGAGGCCGGTCCTCTTGTTTCCGTCGTTGAACCCCTGGGAACGAGCGAAGCCTACCAGGTAGGCGGCTGCCAGGTCGGCAAGATCCGCCTCCTCGTCATAGGCCCATCGGTGGATGGGCCTGGCGAGAGCAGAGCGCACAACGTTCTGATCCAGCACGCCGTGCGCTCCGCCGAATCGTTCGATCTGCTGGGCGTGAATCGTCAAGAGCGTCGCTTCGGTCAACCATCGCGGCTCTTCCCGGGGCGGGCGCACGGCTCACTTCGCCAGTTCTCGAAACACCCCGTCGTACTCGGCCATGGTCTCCTCGTGCGCACGCGTCGCCTCCGCTAGGTCCTCCGAGTGCGGAACGACCCGGAACCCGCCGAGCCCATCCTCGATCCAGTCGAGTCGCTGCCCCGGTGGGATCCCCAGGCGACGGACCACCTCGGCGGGCACCGTGGTCACGATCGAGGCCCCCTGGGCTCGCGTGGTGCTTGAAAGTGTGGACATCTCCTCTCTCCTATGTTACTAAAGTTCCACTAACGTACCGGGGTTCTACGGGAAAGGTCAAGGATGTCCCGAAGGGAACGCCAAGGTCCCGCGTGCATCGCGCTGGAGGCCACTCCGCGAGCCTGCGCGTGGAATGGCCGATGGTGAAGACGGGGTGGTCCGGTGAGCGGGTCATCATGGAAGTTTCGTCAGCGCCGACCCCTTGTGCATTGCGATGTGATCGGTCTTGTCGCTTTTGATTTCATATTGGGGCTCGTCGCGACTCGCATGAACGATGTAGCTCTTGAACTTGGTGGGGGCCGTCACGACGCGCGTGATGTGGCCGCTCACTCGCCCGGCCTCG
>JBBSOM010000868.1:0-1753 GCA_038259715.1 Longimicrobiales bacterium | reverse complement strand
TGGGGGCTCGTACAGGTACGAACCCTGGGTTCTGAATACTTCTCACGTATATATACACAAAGAGTATTTATAGCAAGGAAGCGGCCTCATACGCCCGGAAGGAGAGCCCGAAGGTGCACCTCGCACCGGAAGCCACGCTGTTGAGACACGCCGCATTGGGGTAACATCAGGGTGTCGCATTCCCTTCCATGCCCCCGGGTCGTTTTTATGAACAACAATGATGAGCTCGTCGCGAGGCGGCATGCCGTCGTGCCGCGGGCGGTCGGCGAATTCGCCGGTCAGACCACGGTTGCGTCGGCGTCCGGCGCCCACCTCGTCGATGCCGACGGCACCTCGCTGATCGACTTCGCGGGCGGCATCGGCGTCATGAACGTGGGACACTGCGACGAGCGGGTGGTGCGCGCGATCCAGGAGCAGGCCGCGCGCCTCATCCACACCTGCATCCACGTGGCCACCTATGAGCCGTATGTCGCGCTGTGCGAAAAGCTCGTGGCCCTGCTCCCCCACGGTGGCGCGACCAAGGCCGTACTGCTGAACTCGGGCGCGGAGGCCGTGGAGAACGCGGTGAAGTTCGCGCGCCAGGCGACGGGACGCTCGGCGGTCATCTGCTATACTGAGGCGTTCCACGGTCGCACGATGATGGCCTTGTCGTTGACCTCGAAGACGCGCTACAAGGTCGGGTGCGGGCCGTTCGCGCCGGAGATCTACCGGCTCCCGTTCCCCAATCACTTCCGGGATGGCGACGGCCTGTCACTCGATCGGTTCGTCGACCGTGAGTTGGCGCGTCTGGAGGAGGCCTTCGTCAACATCGTACCGGCGACGCAGGTGGCCGCCATCATCGTCGAACCGGTCCTCGGAGAAGGCGGCTTCATTCCCGCGCCGTTCGCCTATCTGCGCGGGCTCCGGAAAATCTGCGACGACCAGGGCATCATGCTGATCTTCGACGAGGTCCAGTCCGGATTCGGCCGCACCGGCAGGTGGGCCGCCTACGAACACTCCGGCGTGGTGCCGGACATCTCGACCTGGGCGAAGTCGATGGGCGGAGGCATGCCGATCTCGGCGGTTCTGGGTAAGGCCGACGTGCTCGACCGCGCCGCGCCCGGAACCGTGGGGGGAACGTACGGGGGCAATCCCGTGGCCTGCGCGGCGGCGCTCGCGACCATCGAGCGCATGGAAGAGCTGGACCTGAACGCGCGCGGCACCGTCATCGGTGCCCAGGTCCGCACCCGCTTCGAGGCGCTCCAGGGAAAGTCGGACCTCGTCGCGGACGTGCGCGGCCTCGGCGCCATGATGGGCATGGAGTTGTGCTGGGACGGCGATCCCGCCCGCCCCGCCGGTGAGGCGGTGGCCGCGGTCACGGCGGCGTGCCGCCGACGGGGCGTGCTCGTCCTTCCGGCGGGGCCCCACGGCAACATCATCCGGGTTCTGGCTCCGTTGGTCATCAGCGACGAGGATCTGGACCGAGGCCTGACCGCCATCGAGGAGGCCGTGCTGGCCGTGCCGGCGCCCGTCGCCGCATGAAGCCCTTCGCCATCGCGGGCATGCAGCTCGACCTGTCCGCCGTCCGGCCCAACGTCGCCTACATGGGCGAGCGTCTGAGCGTGCTCATGAGCGTCTATCCCTGGGTGCAGATGGTCGTGTTCAGCGAACTGGCTCCGTTCGGGCCTCTGATCGCGAATGCGCAGCCGATCCCCAACGAAACGGAGGACCTGTTCCGGGAGTGGGCCCGCAAGCACGGCATCTGGCTCATCCC
>JBBSOM010000867.1:0-1760 GCA_038259715.1 Longimicrobiales bacterium | reverse complement strand
TGGCGGTACGGAGACCACGACAGAGCGTCGCATCCTCTTCAGCCCGGAGATCCCGGGGCGGCGCATCGCGGAGGCGCGCACGGAGTGGCAGGTTCTGACGGAAGTGGCCGCGCGGGTGCACCCGGAGCGAGCCGACGCCATTCGCTTCGCGTCCGCCGCGGCCATCCGCGCCGACATCGCCCGTGCGGTGCCCGCGTACGCCGGTATCGAGAGGCTCGCGCACAAGGGCGACATGGTGCAGTGGGGTGGTCCACGGCTGTGCGAGGGTGGGCGCTTCGGTCTGCCCGACGGGCGGGCGCGCTTCCATGCCGTGCACCCGCCCGAGCTCGACATCCCGGAGGGGTCGTTCCACCTGAGCACGCGTCGCGGCAAGCAGTTCAACTCGATGGTGCAAGGCGCACGCGACCCGTTGACGGGCGGCATGCGCGATGACGTGTTCATGGCGGCGGAGGACGCCGGACGGCTGGGGCTCGCGGACGGCGATCCGGTGACGTTGCGCTCCGCGGTGGGGTCGTTCCGCGGACGATGCCGCGTGGGACCGATGAAGCCGCGCAACCTCCAGGTCTTCTGGCCCGAGGCGAATCCGCTCATCCGGCACGACGTGGTGGAGCCCGAGTGCGGGATCCCCGACTTCACGGCCGTCGTGGAGGTGGTGCTCTGATCGGTCCGCGCGGTTCGACCCGGAGGCTCCGGATCATCCGCTATCACGACGGCGGCCGCGCGAGCGAGAAGGACACGGTCGCGGTCGAGGAACCCCTCGAGATTCGCCTGTCCTGGGTTGCCGCGGACGGCGCCCGCACCACCGACGCCGTGGCGGTGACGATGCGCACGCCCGGGGACGACTTCGACCTCGTGGCGGGCTTCCTCCACGGCGAGGGGTTGGTCCGAGCGGCCGAGGATCTACAGGAACTGACGTATTGCCGGAGCGGGGAGCCGGCTCAGCGCTACAACGTGGTCGAGGCGCGTCTCGGCCCGGGGATCGCGTTCGATGCCGAACGGTTGCGGCGCAACTTCTACACCAGTTCGAGTTGCGGCGTCTGTGGGAAGGCCACGCTCGAAGCCGTGGAGGTGCAGGGTTGTTCCGTGTTGCCCCCGGGCTTCCGGGTCGAGCCGCATCTTCTCGGTCGACTTCCCGACCTGCTGGAAGTCGGGCAGGGTGTCTTCCAGCGCACGGGGGGCCTGCACGGCGCCGGTCTCTTCGACCGAGAAGGACGGTGTGAGGTCCTCCGCGAGGACGTCGGACGACACAACGCGGTCGACAAGGTGGTCGGCCACGCGCTCCTGAATCGGAAGCTTCCCGCCCGCGGGCGGATCCTCGTCGTGAGCGGTCGGGCCTCCTTCGAGATCGTCCAGAAGGCCGTGGCTGCCGGGATCCCTGTGGTCGTGGCGGTCGGCGCGCCGTCGACCCTGGCCGTGGACCTGTCGCAGCGCTTCGGGCAGACCCT
Organism: Longimicrobiales bacterium; assembly: GCA_038259715.1. Classification (GTDB taxonomy): domain Bacteria; phylum Gemmatimonadota; class Gemmatimonadetes; order Longimicrobiales; family Gaopeijiaceae; genus SZUA-318. Next base: position 315 of record JBBSOM010000867.1, on the reverse strand, counting down.
GGTCGGCTTCGCGCGCGATGGGGGCTTCAACGTCTACACGTCGCCGGAGCGGGTCGCATGACCGACGCGATCCGACTGCTCGGCGCCGTACTCGCCGGCGGTGAGGGACGGCGCTTCGGGGCACCCAAGGCGGACGTCAACGTGGGGGGCGTGTCCATGGTCCGGCGGGCGGTGGAGGCCCTCCGGCCGGTCATGGCCGAGGTGATCGTCGTGTCTTCGCGTCCGGTCTCCGACGCCCCGGTCGAGGTCGTGCCGGACACGGTGGCTGGCGCGGGTCCGCTCGGCGGGCTGAGTGCGGCGCTCGCTCGGGCCGCC
>JBBSOM010000866.1:0-1762 GCA_038259715.1 Longimicrobiales bacterium | reverse complement strand
GCCAACATCGAGAGCATGCACAACCTGTACGAGAACCTGGAAACGTACGGCTACGATCTGCAGACGATTCCCTTCGCCATCCAGTACAACAAGCGCGACATGCCCGACATCCTTTCGGCCGACGAACTTCGGGCCCAGATCAATCCCATGGGGGTTGCCGATTTCGAGGCCATTGCCATCGAGGGGAAGGGCGTGTTCGAGACCCTTTCCACGGTGAGCAAGATGGTCGTCAAAGCGTTGTCCTGAGGCCTTCATGTCCGGGCGCCCGACCATTCCGAACATCATCACGGTTGCCAGGATCGCGGTGTGCCCGGCAATCTTCTTCCTGGCGATGTCTCCCGGGATCCCCGAGCGGCTCTGGGCGTTCGTACTCTTCGTGGTGGCAGGCCTCTCGGATGTTTGGGACGGGTGGCTCGCTCGCCGCTACGGCTGGATCACGGATGTCGGCAAGCTCCTCGACCCGATCGCCGACAAGCTACTGATGGCGGTGACGCTGGTCCCGTTCTACCTGCTCTCGAACCGTGGTGACGACCTCGGGCGCATCCCCTGGTTGGGCGCGCTGCCGCTCTGGGTGCTTCTCGTCGTCTTCGGGCGCGAAGTGCTGATCACGGTGTTCCGCAGCTACGCGGTACGGCGTGGGGTGGTCATTGCGGCCGGCCTGACGGGGAAGCGCAAAACGCTGTTGCTCTCCCTTTTCGCGGGCGGCCTCCTGTTCTGGTACCCACTGCGCATGATCGCCGAGGCGCGCGGGTGGGAGCACCTGCCGGCATGGCGCGCATGGGCGCTTTTCCACGGAGGGTGGATCGTCGTCACCCTCGCGCTGGGGCTCATCCTGACGATCTATTCGATGATCGACTACCTGTGGCGCTATCGGTCCCTCCTGGGGATGCGCTCCTGACCTGAACCCGGCAACCCACGGTATGCCCGCGACCATCCAACCCCTGCACGCGTCCATCGTGACGGTGGGCGACGAGCTTCTTTCGGGACGGACCGTGGACACCAACGCCGCGTGGTTGGGACGCGCGCTGGGGGACCTTGGCTTGCCCGTGGTACGCCGTCACACGGTGGCGGACGCCGCCGATGAGATCCGCGTGGCCATCACGGATGCCGTCGCCGTGGCGGACCTCGTCATCGTCACGGGGGGGCTCGGCCCGACCCCCGACGATATGACCCGCGACGCGGTCGCGGAGATGCTGGGTCGCCCTCTTCGCGTCGATGCCGATGTCCTGGAGTCGATTCGCACGCGCTTTCGCGAGCGTGGTGTCGCGGAACTTCCTGCGCCGAATCGACGCGTTGCCGAAGTGCCCGAAGGTGCCCGGAAGCTGACGAACCCGGTGGGGACCGCCCCGGGTCTGGCGCTCGAGACGGAGGGCGCGCTCGTCGTCCTCCTTCCGGGCGTTCCGAGAGAGATGCAGGCGATCTTCGCCGGAGACGTCGCTGCGCTCGTTCGCGACCGCTTCGGCGACCGCTTGCGGCCGGTCCATGTGCGTACCTTGCATACGTCGGGCATCCCCGAGTCGCTGCTCAGCCAACGGATCGGCGGGCGCCTCCGGGCGGAGGAGATCGCTCCGATCAAGTTGGCTTTCCTGCCGGATGAGCTCGGCGTCGACCTGCGCCTCACCGCGGAGGGCCTCGACGGGGATGAGGCCGAGCGTCGGTTCGATGACATCGAGTCGGCCCTGCGGGACATCCTGGCGCCGTGGCGCTTCGAGGCTCCGGAAGGGGACCTGGCCGAGGCGGTCACCGCGGCGCTCCTCGACCG
>JBBSOM010000865.1:0-1763 GCA_038259715.1 Longimicrobiales bacterium | reverse complement strand
TCCAGGTGGTCGAACCCCACCGGGATGGGCTGCTTGAGCCAGGCCAGGGGATCTCCGACCACCAGGCGCTCGGGCGTCAGGAGGTCATCCGGCCGCTCGAGGTTCGGAAGCTCCCGGCCGTCGATCGACTCGGCCCGCTCGACCAGGACGTACCCCTTCCCGAAGCGGTTCCGGGGATACGACAGGGGGTTGTTGGCTGCGAAGATGGTTTCGAGCACGGCCCGGCTGCGGCGAAAGGACGGAGGCGCGGTGCGTTCGACCTCGGCCATGAGCGCTTGCTCGAACGCGTCGTCCCGACCGCCGTAGGCGAGCTCGTAGCGGAGCGGCATCTCCTCGAACGGTTCCGGGCGCGTAAATGAGATGCGGCCTCGCTCGTAGCGGGCGAACCGCCGTCCATAGACCATCGCCTGGTGCTCGTAGGGACCGACCCGGAGGGCGATCCGCATCTCAGCCGCCGGCCGGGCGGGCCTCGCCGCCCCCTGGACGATCAGGTCGGTCCCCTCTCTCAGACCGATCATCTCCGAGAGAATCCGCGCCGACGGGACGACGCCCGGCACGAGCTCAGGGTGTGCCTCGCCCCCCGCAGCGAGAGGGACTTGCTCCAGCGCCAGCTGGCTTGCCGCCCCGTGCGCGAAGACGTACGTCCGCTTGAACACCGCAGCCAGCTCCGGGGCGTCGCGAGGCACCACCTGGGTCAGGTGGAGGCACGAGGGCTCGGGAGGCCGGAGTTCCGGCGGGATCGGTGGGGGCGGAAGCGAGTCCTCCGGCACCGGCTGCGGCACCCTCCGCGACTCAGCCACGGTCGTGACCCTCCCAGAGGAGCTCGGCCGTTCGGATCTCCTCGGGCCGGAAGAGATAGCGGAAAAGCGCGAGGTAGGTGGCGACCACGACCCCCTCCGGCACGAGGGCGACGAGACTGGAGAGCGCTGCGGGGAACCGGCTCCGTAGCGACCCCACCGCGACGTGGACCACCGGCCCTCGCCGCGGCGGGACCGGGAACGCGAGCGTGCCCTCCGGATCGAACCCGGACAGCGTCAGGGCGTCGCCCAGGTCGTCGGGCGTGGCCGCGACCAGCGAGGGGACGGACTGACGGAAGGCCGCCTCCATGAGCCGCCGCGGGAATTCCTCCGGAGGTGCCCCCGGCTCGTCCAGGAACCCTCGCGGCTTGAAGAAACACGTGGGGCGGGGCTGGTCACTCCAGCGCATCAGGCGGTCGTCGGGCCACTCCAGGTTCGGCAGGAAGGCTCCCACCGCGTCCTCCTCGCTCAGCGCGAAGCCGCGCCCGTCCGGGTTGGCCGGATGGGCCACCTCCATTCCGTCCATGGACACCTTCCCCCCGAACGCCCGGTCGTTCGAAAGCGGCATCTCGACGAACGGCTCGGGGTCGGTCGCCAGGAGCCCGCCGGCCACCTTCACCCAACGGCGGTCTCCGATCGCCCACACCTGGTGCCGGAGGGAACCGCACTCGATCGTGACGAGGACATGGGGCGTGGCGGAGCCGCCCGGCGCCATCGCCCGCCCGAAGACGACCACGTCCACGCCATCCCGCCTGAAGTCCACGTCCGGTCCGAGGCGCACCCCCTCGTGGACGAACACCGTGTCGAACACCGGCCAGCTCTCATCCTCGGGAGCGGGGACGAGGCGGTTCTCTTCGACGAAGTACGTCACCTTGCACGCGACGCACCCGAGCATCTCCGCGTCGCCGGGCGAGCCGGCTTCGAAACGGGCCGGGTACGGCGTCCGATTCGTGAAGCGCATGGGTT
>JBBSOM010000864.1:0-1769 GCA_038259715.1 Longimicrobiales bacterium | reverse complement strand
TGGTCGAGGCGTGGACGACGGCGCTTCCGGACGCCCGCCTCTTCCGCGTGCCCGATGCGGCGCATTTCAGCTACGCCGAGCGCCCGGAGCTGGTGTGGCCGGAGGTCGAGAGGTTCCTGTCGGGGGAGGGCTGAGCGGCACGCCCGCCAGGCGGCGCCCGCTTCGCTATCCCAGGTTCCTGATGACGAGGTAACGCATCAGCGTTTGCGAGCAGTGCAGGCGTCCGGTACCGGGCGAGAACCCATGGTCGGCCATCCGGGGGTCAGGCCGCGTCAACTGGACCGTCAGGCGCTCCCCCCGTGCGTCGTCGCACACGTAACTCAAGGGATACCAGGCCACGTCTATCGGAAGACCGGCGACGCCCAGCTCCGTCAGCGCGCTGCCGGGGTCGATGCCGGTCCGGTCCGCTTCGTACGTGCGCGTCGGATCGGGATCGACCCCGATCGAGAGAACGACGGCGGAGTCGACGACGACGGCAAGGATCGTGGTGGGGTCGCTACACGCCGTCATCGAGATGAGGGCAGTGCCCAGGCCGAACAGGCCGCAGGTTGAAACGATAACGCGCGATCCGAGGGTCACGAGGGCCACCTGGTCTCCAGGAGGGGTGAGCGCACGGGGCGCGCTCCTGGAAGATGAACGACTCGGCGGCCCGAACGCGGACAGCAGCGAAGCATGGGGTACGGCGGATCCGGGCGATCGAGCCTCCTGCCACCTCCACTTCCATCTGCTATGTTGCCGCCTCGCCTCTCTCGCCCCCTACCGCGCTCTCTGACACAACCCTCTCGAGGTCACCCACACGAGCAGCAGCACCACCACCATCGGGAGGAACACCAACATGGCCCAGGTCATCACCCCCTACATCTGCGTCCACGACGCCAACGCGGCCATCCAGTGGTACCGCGAGTACTTCGGAGCGTCCGTCACCAACGTCATCCCGTGGGAGGGTCGGATCGGTCACGCTGAGGTCGATGTGGCCGGCGCGGTGTTCTACTTGAGTGATGAGGCCCCCCAGATTGGGGTACGCGCACCGGAGGGCGACGGATCGCACACCTCGGTGAGCATGGTGATCCAGGTGGCCATCGTCGACGACTTCATCGAGCGTGCCGAGCGCGGCGGTGCCACCATCCAGCGGGCGATCGAGGAGGCACATGGATCGCGCAGCGCGTGGCTCGTCGACCCGTTCGGTCACCGCTGGAACGTCGGCACTCCGGTGTACGACGAGGCGGCCATGGCGTCACGCCGCGGTCCGTCGGAGCCTTACTACATAACGCTGTCGTCGGCCGATGTGGAGCGGGCCGCCGCGTTCTACGGAGCCGTCCTGGGCTGGGAATTCCAAGACCAGGGCAACGGCGGTCGTCACGTCGTCAACACCGAGATGCCGATGGGTCTGCGGACCACGCACAACCCGTTCGGCCACACCGAACCCGGAGAGATCCAGATGTGGTTCACCGCCCGCGACTTCGACGATGCGGTCGAAAGGGTCCGGGTCGCCGGCGGCACCGTCGTCGAGTTGAACGCCCACGACTCCGGTCGAGAGGCGATCTGCGAAGACGACCAGGGCGTCACGTTCAAGCTCAGCGAACCTGCGCCCGGTTACGACCACTGACCGCCCGGGCTGGGATGCCGACCCCGGAATGAAGAGGCGCCGCCCGGACTCGAACCGGGGATCGAGGATTTGCAGTCCTCTGCCTTACCAACTTGGCTACGGCGCCGACAAGAAGGGGGGCCGCATCGGGCCTCCGACGCGCGCCCCCCTTCAGAGCGGGCAC
>JBBSOM010000863.1:0-1790 GCA_038259715.1 Longimicrobiales bacterium | reverse complement strand
CCGAACGGTTGGCGCTCCCGAGGTGGGAAGTCGCCGGCTGGAAAAGGGAGCGCGGAACGACGTTCTCTGCGTCGAGTTTCTGGATAACCCTCCTGAAGAAGCGAGTTCCGCGCTCTCCCTTGCCGTCGGAGGCGCGGCGGAATGCGGACATTCGCGCCTCCCGGTCAATGCCCCCTCAGACCGTCCCGGCCGGCCTCGTGATCCGGTCGAGCACCTGATCCCGGTCCAGTTCGCGTCGTTCCAGCGTGAAGACGCGCAAGACCCTGGCCGTGGTGTAGAGCTCCCGGGCCACACGCGGCAGGTCGACAAGGCCCGCGATCCCTTCTGCGCCGAGGCGCTGCACCGTACCGTCGCGAAGCTCCACCAGAACGTCGAGTTGGAACATCGCCCGTTTGGCCGGAAAGTCGATCATCACCTCTCCGGACTCGAGCCCGACCTCCTCCGCCAGCTCGTCCTCGACGACACGCTTCCATGGGGACTCGCCCACGGCCCAGTCCTCGACCACCCTTCCATGAAGGTCAGCCGCGGTCAGTTCCAGCGCGCGCTTGGGAAGCCGACGGTGACGAAGCGCGGGCAACCAACGGGTCGCGAGGCGCTCGGCCACCTCGGAGTCCTCCTCCTGGGCCCGGCGTCCGATTTCGTAGAGGAGTTCCTCGTCGGTGGGACCGACCAGTTCCTCCGGGTCGATGAGCCCCTCGGCGACGGCGCCCTCGACGATCCGCTTGTACAGAGCCGTCGCCGCACGCACGCCGTGGTGCCAATAGACGTTCCTGAACATCTGATACTTCGCGAAGAGCAGCGACTCGAGCGCGGCAACGGCCTTCTCGTGCACGCCCACCTCGTACCGACCGGTGGTCGGGTCGGGAAGGAGCGAGAGACCCTGCAGCAACCGGTCCACATCGACTTCTCCATACGGCACGCCGCAGAAACGGGCGTCGCGGCGCAGGTACTCCATCTTGTCGAGATCGAGGCTTCCACTCACCAGGCCACGCAGCGGAACGGTGGCTTCGCCCCGGATCAGCTCGTGGATGCGGTCGGCGGCGCCCAGGCCGAGGGGGGACAGCGCGTCCCTGAGCGACGGGGACTGGAAGAAGCGCCGGCTGATCTCCTCGTGGCCCGCCGGGACGTCGGACTCCAACTCCTCGAGCGCGTGGGAGAAGGCGTAGTGGCCGATGTCGTGCAGGAGGGCCGCGTAGGGGATGAGTTCCTCGCCCTCCCAGACCTCCGGTGGCACGCCCCCCCGCTCACGCAGGTGGCGCAGGGCCGTGACCGTGAGGTGGTAGACCCCGAGCGCGTGGTCGAAACGAGTGTGCGTCGCCCCCGGGTAGACCAGGTGGGCAAGGCCGAGCTGCCGGATGTAGCGGAGCCGCTGGAACTCGGCGGTGTCGACGATACGCACGGCCGTGGGGTGTAGCCGGATGGTGTTCCACAGCGGGTCGCGGATGATCTTCCCGTGATTCAGAGCGTCCATACCGGAACTTGGATCGGGGAAGGGACAGGGGCAATGACGCGACGGGACGCATTTCAGCGGGATCCACGTGGATGGGCGTTCGAGGAGCCGCGGCTGCGCGCGCGCACCGGGCCGGACCTGCCGTGGCGACCGTTTGGGCTCCGACCTATCTTACCCGAAGGAAAAGCGAAACCGGACGACGATCGCACGCTTCGTCACCCTCGACTGCCCGGATGGTCCACTGCCCGTGTATCCCGCAACCGCCCTCCGAGAACACATCCGCGCCCAGGCGGAGAACCGACCCGGCGTGTACCGGTGGTTCGGACCGGAGGACGAACTG
>JBBSOM010000862.1:0-1792 GCA_038259715.1 Longimicrobiales bacterium | reverse complement strand
GGGACGTCCTTGGTCTGGCATCCGCGCCAGATGTCGCCGGCCTCGACCGTCTGCTCGAGGAGCACCGCACCGTGCTCGTCGACTACGCGGACCGCTCCGTCCGCGGCGATCTCGAACGTCTTGTCGTGCGACCCGTATTCCTCGGCCTTCTGTGCCATGAGCCCCACGTTCGGCACGCTGCCCATGGTGACCGGATCGAACTGGCCGTGGGCTTTGCAGTCCTCGACCACCGCGCGGTAGATGCCCGCGTAGCTCGAGTCGGGGATGACCGCCTTGGTGTCCTGCATCTCACCCGCGGCGTTCCACATGCGCCCCGAGTCACGGATCATCGGCGGCATGGACGCGTCGATGATGATGTCGCTCGGAACGTGCAGGTTGGTGATGCCTCGGTCCGAATCCACCATGGCGATGGCAGGACCGGTGTCATACACGGCCCGGATATCGGCCTCGATGGCCGCGCGTTGGGCCTCGGGCAGCGCCCGGATCCTGGCGACCAGATCCCCCAGGCCATTGTTGGCGTCGACCCCGAGCCCTTCGAGCACATCGCCGTGCTTCTCGAACACGTCCGCGAAAAAGACGCGTACCGCATGACCGAAGATGATGGGGTCCGAGACCTTCATCATGGTGGCCTTGAGGTGGATCGAGAAAAGCACGCCGCGGGACTTCGCGTCCTCGACTTCGCGGCGCAGAGAATCGACCAGGGCGCGCTTGCTCATGTGCGTGGCATCGAGCACTTCGCCGGCCAGCAGTGGAAGGGACTCCTTGAGCACAGTGACCGTGCCGTCGGTGGCCACGTGCTCGATGCGCGCCGTGGTCGCGGCGCCGAGCGTGACCGCCGCCTCGTTGTGGTAGAAGTCGCCCTCGCTCATGGTGGCCACGTGGGTCTTCGAGTCCGTGGGCCACGGGCGCATGCGCGGCGGGTTCTTGCGGGCGGACTCCTTCACGGCGCGCGGTGCGCGACGGTCCGAATTGCCCTGACGGAGCACCGGGTTCACCGCGCTCCCCTTGACCTTGTCGTAGCGCGCCTTGATGGCCCGTTCCTCGTCGGTGGTCGGCTCGTCCGGATAGACCGGGACCGCGTAGCCCTTGTCCTGAAGTTCCTCGATGCACGCCTTCAATTGGGGGAGCGACGCGCTGATGTTCGGGAGCTTGATGATGTTGGCTTCCGGTGTTTCCACCAGGCGTGCCAACTCCGCCAGATCGTCCGGCGCCTTCCGGTCACCGAGACGGTCCGGAAAATGCGCGAGGAGCCGGCCCGCCAGAGAGATGTCGCGCGTCTCGACCGGCACGCCCGTCGCGCCCGCGAACACGCGGATGACCGGCAGAAGGGCGTGGGTCGCCAGCGCCGGCGCCTCGTCGGTCCAGGTGTAGATGATCGGAGGTGACGTGCTCATGGGGCCCTCGGTCGAAGGTGGCTCGGAAGTAAGACCTCAATATAGGAGCCCGCGCGCGTCGTGCAGCGAAGCGCGCCCGACAACGTCCCCGGCACGCCTTCTTTTCATCGACGGGCCCGGGAGTCTATGATCCTCCCGCTCTGGATCACCCGATCCGAAAGCCTCTTGCCACCGAGCTGCACATGAACCGCCTGTTCGTCCGGGCCCTGCTTTCGACCGCATATCTGCAACGCCGCACCGAGACCAGAGGACGCCCGCGCGCGGGCGTGATCGCCCTGCTCACGGGTATGGCGCTCACCGCTTCCTGCAGCCCGCCCGATGCCGGTCGGGGCGCCGGGCGTCCGTCCGAAGCGGACTGGCCCGCGTACGGTGGCGACGACGCCGGGCGCCGCTTCTCC
>JBBSOM010000861.1:0-1792 GCA_038259715.1 Longimicrobiales bacterium | reverse complement strand
GGCGATACCGCGACCTTCACCGGGTTGTTCGAGCCGGACGCCGTGTACGACGACTATGCCGGTCAGATTCAGCACCAGGGCATCCAGGAAATCGTCGGTTACCTCACGGGTGTCCAGACATGGGCGACCGGCATCAGCGTCGACGTGGGTGCCGTCCACTCGTCCGACCACGGGGCCACGGTGGAGTGGGTCTTCAGCGGCATCCAGGATGGGCCGATCGGAACCCGGGTGCCGGTGGCGACCGGGCGCGAGGTGGTGCTGAACGGCGTGACGATCCTGGAGATCGAAAAGGGTCGCATCCGCCGCGCGGCGGACTACATCGACGAACTCCCGCTCCTCCTGCAACTCGGCGCCGAAGTGCGCCTGCCGGGAGGCGGGGTGATCCGGCTCGACGACGTGCTCCCGCCTGCCGATTCCGTGGGGCGCCGACCATGAGACCGTGGGTCCTGTCGGAGTCCACCTGGGCGACCGTGCGGGACGATCCCTACGAGGTGGCCATCCTGCCGTGGGGCGCGACCGAGGCGCACAACCTCCACCTGCCCTACGGGACCGACTGCTACGAGACGACCGCGGTTGCCGAAGCCGCCGCCCGGGCGGCATGGGAGCGCGGCGCGCGGGTGGTCGTAATGCCCACCGTTCCGTTCGGTGTGAACAGCCAGCAGATGGACATTCCACTCACGATCAACATGAAGCCGAGCACCCAGGCCCTGGTGTTGGCCGATGTCGTGGAGAGCCTGGAAGCGCACGGGGTCAGTAAACTGCTGGTCCTGAACGGACACGGAGGTAACGACTTTCGCCAGATGATCCGGGAGTTGCAGGCCGAGACGCCGATCTTCCTGTGCGCTTCGAACTGGTACGCGATTCCAGGCACCTATGAGCCGTTCGAGGACCCCGGTGATCACGCCGGCGAACTGGAGACGTCGCTGATGATGCACCTGCATCCCCGTCTCGTGCGCCCACTCGACGAAGCAGGGCCCGGTGTGGCTCGCGACTGGCGGGTCACCGCCTTCCGCGAGCGATGGGCCTGGGCGCCCCGGCAATGGACGCGCGTGACCGACGACACCGGAGTCGGTGACCCCGCGCCGGCCACGGCGGCCAAGGGAGAGCGCTTTTTCCAGACCGTGACCGAAAAGCTGGCCGGCTTCCTGGTGGAACTGAGCGGGATGGACCCGACCGACCTCTACGCGGGTGGCATCTAACGCGGTGGCGGGTGGGAGGTGGCTCGACTCCCTCGCTTCACTGAAGGCGCCCCTCGTTAGCTACTTATCCGCAATAAGGCGCAGTCGGTCCCCCCATTTTTTCTGGAAGGCCGCGACCGCATTCTGCATCACGTCGTCGTACGCGCGTTTTCCCGCCGCCTTCTCGCGTTCGATCTTCGTGAGCCACTCCAGGGAGGCGGCGGTCGGCTTGTAGTCCGCGCCGCCCTGCACGTCGCCGGCACCCAATCCCACCTCGGCCGAGAGCCACACGTACTGCATGTAGACGCGGTAGGTGGACACGTACCACTTGTCGTCCGAAGCGAGATCCGTGGGCGACAGAAAGTGCGTTTCGGCGTCGTACAGCTTGGCGTCGAGCGCACGCAGATCCGCGATCATCGGCGCGGTCGAATCGGGGGCCTCGTCGAGTTGGTCCTCGATCCTCTTCCGCACGTCCTCCAGTCGGTTGATCATGCCCACCGTTTCGTTCATGCCGTCGCGGACGCGGACCTGCGTCTCGGTCGACGCCACCAGGTCGGCCTCGGAGCTGGCTATGGCCGGGTCCTTGAGGACGGTGAAGGGCCGCGTCAGCGCCG
>JBBSOM010000860.1:0-1795 GCA_038259715.1 Longimicrobiales bacterium | reverse complement strand
GGCGTTCTGGGGTGGCGTGATCATACGGAACACGCTGTTGTCCGGAGTGCTCTTCCCGGGCGCCATCGTAGGGGGGCGGGTCGCCCTCTTCACGCTGGCGATCGCGCTCTTTTCGGGCTTATTGGCCGGGGTGGGGCCCGCATTCCAGGCCACCCGCACGAACCTGGCAGGCGATCTTTCCATGGGTGCGGGCGCCGGCGTCGGACGTCGATCCCGCACGCGGGCCGCGCTCACCATCGCGCAGGCCGCGCTGTCGGTCGTGCTCCTGGTGGGGGCCGGTCTCTTCATACAAAGCGTAGTCCAGGTGCGTGGGCTCGACCTGGGCCTGGACACGAATCGGCTCGTCGTCGCCAAGCTCGAGCTCGAGACCACGGGCGTTTTCCCGGTGAAGTCGTCGGACAACGACGAGGCGGTGCGCGCCAACCAGAACGCCATCTACGCGGAGGCCATGCGCCGGGTGAAAACCCTCCCGGGCGTCACGGAAGTCGCGGGGACCAGCGCTCCCTTTCATTTGTCGTTCGCCACCGAGCTGTCGGTACCGGGCCTGGACTCACTGCCGCAGCTCCCCGGGGGTGGACCCTATTATCAGGACGTGACGCCCGGTTACATCTCCACGGTGGGCCTCCGGATCCTTCAGGGTCGCGATCTGCAGGAGTCGGACCGGGAGGGCGCCATGCGTGTGGCCCTGGTGAGCGAGACGATGGCGAGGACCGTGTGGCCCGAGGCCGACGCCCTCGGGCAGTGCCTGAAGGTGGGAGAGGCCGCGGCCGAGTGCACGACCGTGGTCGGCGTCGTCGAGGACGCCTCCCGCGGCGGGATTCAGGAGGAACCCTTCATGGCTTATTACATGCCGCTGGCCCAGCGCGAGGACCGGGTGAACGGTCTATACATTCGAACCGACGGGGACGCCGAGCGGATGGCGGCGGCGGTCGCGCCGGTCCTGCGCGCCTTCGACCCCGAGGTGCGTTACGCCACGGTGCGGACGTTGCAGGACATGCTCGAACCTCAAGCGCGGGCGTGGACGCTGGGCGCGACCTTGTTCACCGTCTTCGGGCTCCTGGCCCTGCTGGTCGCTGCAATCGGACTGTACGGAGTACTGGCCTTCGACGTCGCGCAGCGCACCCGTGAACTCGGCATCCGTACGGCGCTAGGAGCCGAACGCACCCGCCTTCTGCGTTCGGTGATCCGCTCGGGCGTTACGCTGGGTGGCACGGGCGTGGTGCTCGGCCTGGTCGTCGCTCTCGTGGCTGGACGCTTTGCCTCGGACCTGCTCTTCAAGGTCTCTCCCCGCGATCCGGTCGTGCTGGGCGGCGTCGCGGGCGTCCTCCTGCTGGTGTCTCTGGTGGCCAGCTTGCTGCCGGGGCTGCGCGCGACGCGCGTCGACCCGATGGTGGCGCTCCGGTCCGAGTAGGACGCGCGGCCCTTCCGTTGAATACACCGGGGCCCGTGCCTACCTGGCACGGGCCCCGGTCCTTCAGTGGGTGGTGGGCCGCTGCCCGCAGCCGCACCTCGTCCGATGCTAGCGACCCCGCTTGATGATCGCTTCCTGGATCTCGATGTACGTATTCACGCCCGTCATGAACTGGTCCATGTTGACGTTCACGGTCTTGGGGTAGTCCCCGACCTGCTGCAACAGCTTGAGCGCCTGCTGGAACTTGGGCAGCGTGGCCTTGGCCGTGGCGAGCGTCGAGGGCTTCTGCTCCTCGAGCGCCCCCTGATAGAGGCTGTAGCCGTGCCAGAAGTTGAGTTGCTGCATGAGCGGCGTCCCGATACCCGGGATCCCTTTCGCCGCCGC
>JBBSOM010000859.1:0-1796 GCA_038259715.1 Longimicrobiales bacterium | reverse complement strand
GGTGGAAGGGCCGTCCGGGCCCCGCGACATGGGTGACATCTCGCTTGCGCTCAGGTTGCCGGCGGGCCCGCGTCGCCGAGTGGGAAGGAACCCCGTGAAGTCAGGGGGAAACATATCGTGCGCGTGTCGTCCGGACGACGCCGGAACCACGCGACCTCGAACACGCTGCCAGACGCACTTCCGGACCTCCCGGGAACGCACCCCACAACGCGACAGGAACCCGTGACCAGAGTTCTCCTGGATCCCACGCTCGAGCCCGCGTCGCTGCCGGGCGCTCCATCCCCCCTCGGTGGCCATGAAGCGCCCGTGGTCCGAGCAGGGGTCCCCGGCCCGCTACCCATCCTCCTGGAGGGAACGAGGGTCTCGATCCTCGGCTCGGAACGTCTCGGCGCCCAACGGATGATCATCGACGGACGCACCGTGGCCGGTGAACTGACCACGGACGCGGGAACGGCTGCCGACGTCGGCGTCGCGCCCGCCACGCTCCGGCGAGCGTTGGTCGGCGCGACGGGCACCACGCTGGAGACCATACTGGCCCTTCCCGCGCTCCCGCTCGCGGCGGTGCAATGGACGGCGGCCGGCGACGGCCGGCCGGCCCGCGCGCTGACCGTGGAACTCACGCTCCTCCCCGAGGAAACCGAGGTCCGCTATCACGCCGGTCCCTCCGGCGTGCGCGCCTCGTCGGACGGCGGGGATCACGTCGTCGACGCTTCGATGCATCCGGCCCCTGACGGCTGGTCGGTCGTGCCCGCGCCCGGAGGCGGGGTCCGTATCCGCGCCCGCGTGGCTGTGGAAGGCCCGGTCACGCTGGTGGTCGCGGCCGGTACGCCGGACACTGTCGCGCGCACCATGGCCGCCATACCCCACCTCGCTTCCCACGCGATCCGCGCGGCCGCATCGGGCGACCCGGACAAACTCCGCACGCTGGTGGTGCGCTCCGGGTTGGTTGACGTCGACCACGGCGTCGTGTGGGCCGGCGCCCGCGTGGACGCGGCCGTACGCCGCGCCGGCACCGCCGCACCGGAGGCGCTCTTCTGGTCCGGCATCGGGGCGCTCGCGACGGGCAACGTCGAGGCCGCGCGCCTGGCCATCGCCGGGATCGCCAGGGATGAAGCGCTCGGCGCCTTCCTCGCCGCCCGGTACGCGTTGTCCACGGGGGATCAGGACCCCGCGCTCGAACGCTACGGCGTTCTCAAGCCCGAGGTCCTCGAACGGAAGCGGAACGCCGGCAAGTCCGCGTGGGGTCCGTGGCAGGACGCGCTCGCCCGCTTGGCGGACGCCCTCCGCGACGCCGTGCCGGCGCAGGAACTCGACGGAATCCGACGCTTCGCGTCGCAACCTCCCGGCGAGGCCGGCAAAGTGATCCGGCTACCGATGGCGAGCGGAGGGGCGGGGACGCCTCCTCCGGCGAACGCGACGTGGCCGGGGCGCCTGCTCGGCGGAACACGCGGCCGGGTCGGTGCCGGTGCTCCACCCCGGCACCTCGCCGCCTGGGCCGATCTCGTGCGGGATCGGGTCGACGAGGGATGGTCGAGCTGGCGCGGCTCGATCGCGGACAGCTTGGCCGGCGGGCCGGCGGGGCGGGGCTCCTGGGACGAGGCGCCGGAGCCGTGGGGACCGGGCGCGCCCGGGGCGGGAATCGTGCTCGGTATGCTCGCCCACGGACTCCTGGGCATCGAGCCGGATGAACCTTCGGGTCGGCTGGGGCTGGCCCCGACGCTCCCCGGCCACGTGGGATCGTTCGTGGCCGACGGTATACGGATGGGCGATGCGTCGGTCTCCCTCCACTATCGACG
>JBBSOM010000858.1:0-1801 GCA_038259715.1 Longimicrobiales bacterium | reverse complement strand
CGCCGTCGAGCGGTTCGAATACCGGAAAGTCCATGACCCACAGCCACGCATGATCGCACTCGTGAGGGATTTCCGCGGCGCGCGCGGCGGCCGCGCGGGTGGCCGCGAGGGCCGGCGAGGTCACGCGGTCGGCGCCGGCCGCCACCAGCGCGAGGTCGCCGGCCCCGATGCCCATGGTGTCCAGATGGCCCGGCGTCAGGAACTTCGCGAGCGGCCCCGAAGCACCGTCGTCCGATCGTTTCACCCAGGCCAGGCCCGGGACTCCCGCGGCTTTCGCTTCCGCCTCGATTCCTTCGATGTCTTTGCGGGACAATCTCGAGCCCCCGGGCACGACGATGCCACGGACACGGCCACCCGCGTCCACGGCCGAGCGGAAGATCCGGAAGTCGGCGTCCGCGGTGGTCTCCGTCCAGTCCCGGATCTCGAGACCGTAGCGCAGGTCCGGGCGGTCCGAGCCGTAGCGGTCCATCGCCTCCGCCCACGTCATGCGCGGGAAGGGCGCGCGCGCGTCCACCCCGGCGACGTCGCCCATCGCCCCGCACAGACCTTCGACCCACGCCAGGATGTCCTCGGGCGTCACGAAGGAGGCTTCGATGTCGATCTGGGTGAACTCCGGTTGCCGGTCCGCGCGCAGGTCTTCGTCGCGGAAGCACCGCGCGATCTGGAAGTACCGGTCCAGGCCGGCGACCATGAGCACCTGCTTGTAGATCTGCGGGCTTTGCGGCAGAGCGTAGAATTCCCCGTTGTGCACGCGGCTCGGAACCAGGTAGTCGCGGGCGCCCTCAGGGGTGGGCTTGGTCAGGATCGGAGTCTCCACCTCCACGAAGCCGAGGGCGTCCAGCTCATTCCGTACGGTCAGGTTGAGGCGGTGACGGAGCATCAGGGCGCGCTGCAACTCGCCCCGGCGCAGATCGAGGACGCGGTGGCGCAGACGGAGCTCCTCCGACGGCAGCTCCTCCTCGGGCGCCAGATACACCGGAATCGCCGGGGTCCTGGCCGTGCTGAAGCGCTCGATGCGGGTCGCACGCAACTCGACCTCCCCCGTGGCCATCTGCGGATTCGGATCGGGACGCATTTCGATGCGCCCGTCCACGGCGACCACGTCCTCCGGGTTGAGGTCCCGGACCACCGTCAGGCTCTCCTCGTCGGTCCAGTCCGGACCGAACGACACCTGGAGCATGCCGCTCCGGTCCCTCAGGTCGATGAAGAAGAGGCCTCCGAGATCGCGGCGGCGATGGACCCACCCGGCGAGGCGGAGGGTAGACGCGACCTCGCGTGAAGTGATGCCACCCACCATCCGGGTGCGCAACGCGGTACGCTCGTTTTCATGCTGGTGCATACGGGTCGTCCAGACTCGAAGCTGTGGAGAGTGCCGGCAAAGTTTAACAGGTCGCGCCACAAATACACCGGCCCGCACACCCCGTTCAAGAAGATCCATGCTCGCTCAGCCCACCCCGGACCTGCTCTCCCTGGAACCCGACGAACTCCAGAAGGCGCTTGCGCGCCACTTCGCCGACCGGGGCCAGCCCGGATACCGCGCGGGCCAGGTGGTCCGGTGGATCTTCGAGAGGCTCGCGCGATCCACGTCGGAAATGACCGACCTACCCGCGGCCGAGCGGGAGGCTTTGGCCACGGCGTTCCGCATCGACGAGCCCGCCGAGGACCAGGTCTCGTTGAGCCGGGACGGCACGGTCAAGCACTTGTGGCGCATGGCGGACGGCCACCTCGTAGAATCGGTCCTCATCCCGACCGAGGATCGTCTGACGCTGTGCATTTCGTCGCAAGCCGGGTGCGCGATGGG
>JBBSOM010000857.1:0-1801 GCA_038259715.1 Longimicrobiales bacterium | reverse complement strand
TCACGGAATACGATGACGAGGCCGCGATCCACTGCTGGCTCGGGACCGCGGAGCGTGAGATGGGGCTCGAGGGGGTCGCTTATGAGCGCTTCAAACGAGCCCTCTCGCTGAATCCCACGGATCCGTACGTGCTGGCCACGGCGGGCAACGCGATCGCGGCCTTCGACGACCCCGATGCCGAGCCGGCGCTGCGCGTGGCCGCCCTGACGGCGCCGGGCGTGGCGTTGGCGCGCCTGATGTACGGCGCGTACCTGTCGAGGGAGGGCTTCACGGAACAGGGGCTCGAGGAATTGGAGGCCGCGCGCGCCATCGATCCCGAGGACCCCGCGATCGCGTACGAATTGGGTGTGGCGCGCTACCTGAACGGCGATGCGGACGGTGCGGCGGATGCGATGGGCGACGCGGTCAGCTCGAGCCCGGAGGATGGGTGGGCCAGGGTCGTGCGCGGGCTCGTCCTCGTCGAAGAAGGCCGCCTCGAGGAGGCGGTCGGGGACCTCTCCGAGGGTGCGCATCTTCGCCCCGAGGACATCGAGGCGCAGTTGGCGGCGGCCCTCGCGGCCGCGGTCGCCGGCGAGGATGCGCTCGCCTGGGAAATGCTCGAGCGGGGCCGCATCCGGGCGGACGACGAGGACTCCGTCCTGTTGGTCTCCGTCGAGGGCCACGTGGAGGCAGGGCCCGACGGGGGCGCGCGCCAACTGCTCATGGAGGAATTGGGGCCCGACATGCTACGCCGACGGCTGCAGGAGCGCCCCTGAGGTGGACGTCGATATCCCCTACACCCGATTCACGCTCGACAATGGGCTGGACGTGATCGTGCACCGGGATTCCTCGCTGCCCGTGGCGAGCGTCAACGTCTGGTATCACGTCGGCTCGAAGAACGAGGCGCCGGGCCGCACCGGCTTCGCGCACCTCTTCGAGCACGTCATGTTCGAAGGCTCGGGCCACGTGCCCGGGGGCGCGTTCGACAACCTGCTCGAATCGGCGGGCGGGGTGAACAACGGTTCTACGACGAACGACCGCACCAACTACTGGGAGAACGTGCCGGCCAACGCGCTCGAGTTGGCGCTCTGGCTGGAGTCCGACCGGATGGGTTGGCTGATGGACGCCATGACGCAGGAGAAGTTGGACCTCCAGCGCGACGTCGTGAAGAACGAACGCCGGCAAAGCGTCGACAACCAGCCGTACGGTCTCGCGTTCGAGAAGGTGTACGAAAACCTCTACCCTCCCGACCACCCCTACCACTGGCCTGTCATCGGTTCCATGGACGACCTGTCCGCGGCCACCCTGGACGACGTGAGGCATTTCTTCCGGACGTACTACGCGCCCAACAACGCGAGCCTGGCCATCGCCGGGGACGTGGACGTGGGCCAGGTGCGAAGCCTGGTGGAGAAGTACTTCGGCGAGATCCCGGCGGGACGGCCGATTCCCCGGGTCGAGGTGCCCGACGTGGCGCTGGCCGGGGATCTCCGGGTGGTCCTGGGCGATGAGGTCCAACTTCCGCGCCTCTACGTGGCGTGGCATGCGCCGATGGCCTTCACGGCCGACGACGCGTCGATGGAGGTGCTGGCCTCCGTTCTCGCGGACGGGAAGAACTCGCGACTGTACAAGCGGCTCGTGTATGACGAGCAGATCGCACAGGATGTGACGGCGTTCCAGGACGGTATGGAGGCGGCAGGCACTTTCTGGATCGTCGCCACCGCCAAGCCGGACGTCCCTCTCCACCGGATCGCCGTCGCCGTCCATGAAGAACTGGCTCGACTGGTCTCCGACGGTGTCGGCGCCGAGGAGCGGGACCGGGCCG
>JBBSOM010000856.1:0-1812 GCA_038259715.1 Longimicrobiales bacterium | reverse complement strand
CTTCCGCGACGCCGCCTTCAACGCTCGCGTCCTCGCGCTCATCCAGGCGAGACCGACGCGCTGGCTGAGGTGGGCCGGCTCTCCCGAGACATGACCTGGGGGTACGTCATGTTCAACGCGGTCTTCTGAGCAAGTGAGCAAGATGGCTCTGGTGCCATCCGGCCGGGTCGAGGGTATCCACTCCCGCGCAGGCTGAATCAGGCAAACCGAGGACCGCACGGGGACACCATGAAAGCAACACGAGAATTGCATGAACTCGGCCAGAGCCTTTGGCTCGACAACATCACTCGCGGCATCCTGCGCGACGGCACGCTGCTGAGCTATCTGGACGAGATGTCGGTGACCGGGCTGACATCCAACCCCACGATCTTCGACCACGCTCTCGCGAAGGGCGACTTCTACGACGATGCCATCCGCGAAAAGGCGGAGGAGGGCAAGTCCGGGGAGGCGCTGTTTCTCGATCTCGCCGTCGAGGATCTCGTGCAGGCCGCGGATGTCTTCCGGGACATCCACGAACGCACCGACGGCGTGGACGGGTGGGTCTCACTGGAGGTGTCGCCGCTCCTGGCCAACGACACGCAGGCCACCATCCGCTCGGCCGCGGAGCTGCACGGTCGCGCGCAACGGCCCAACCTCTTCATCAAGATCCCGGGTACGCCCGCAGGGATACCGGCGATCGAGGAATCGATTTTCGCCGGCGTACCGGTGAACGTGACGCTGCTCTTCTCTCCGGCTCAATATCTAGCGGCGGCCGAGGCCTACATGCGGGGCCTCGAGCGGCGGATCGCGGCCGGACTCGACGCGAACGTTGGTTCGGTGGCGTCGTTGTTCGTCAGCCGATGGGACGTGGCGGTGCACGACACCGTGGAGCCGAGCCTGCGCAATCGCCTGGGCATCGCGATCGCCCAGCGTACCTACCGGGAGTACCGCCGCCTACTGGCGACGCCCCGCTGGAGCGCCCTCGCGGCCGCCGGCGCCCATCCGCAGCGTGTGCTGTGGGCCAGCACCGGCACCAAGGATCCCGAGGCGGCGGACACCCTTTACGTGGAGGCTCTGGCGGCGCCCGACACGATCAATACGCTTCCCGAGAAAACCCTGAAGGCATTTGCCGATCATGGTAAGGTCGAGGACGCGCTGGCCGCGGACGGCGGCGACGCCGATGCGGTGCTCGCCGACTTCGCTCGGGCCGGCGTGGACGACACGGTCCTGGCGGCTCGCCTCCAGAGCGAGGGGACGGCCTCGTTCACCGCCTCATGGAAGGCGCTCCTCGCGCGGCTGGCCGAGAAGCGCCGGGCGCTGACCGATCCACAGCCGCAGGGTTGATGCGGGCCCGCGCCCGGTGGGCCGCATGACGCCGCCCACGCTCTACCTGGTTCGCCACGGCGGAACCGAGTGGTCGATCTCCGGCCAACATACCGGTCGCACGGACATCCCTCTGACGCCCGCCGGCGAGGACGAGGCCAGAAGGCTCGCGCCTCGTCTGGTGGACGTACCGTTCTCTCACGTGTGGACGAGTCCGAGCCGGCGCGCCCGACGCACCTGTGAGTTGGTGGGGCTCGGCACCCGGGCGCAGGTCGAGCCCGACCTGGCCGAATGGGACTATGGCACGTACGAGGGTCTACGCTCCGAGGACATTCGCGAGGGGCGGCCCGAATGGAACGTCTTCCTGGATGGATGCCCGGACGGCGAATCGCCGGAGCAAGTGTCCGAGCGCGCCGATCGCCTGATCGAACGGCTTCGTTCGGTGGAAGGCACGGTGGCGCTGTTCTCGCACGGTCACTTCGGGCGCGTGTTGGCGGTACGCTGGATCGG
>JBBSOM010000855.1:0-1812 GCA_038259715.1 Longimicrobiales bacterium | reverse complement strand
CGTCCAGGATCCAGAAGCCACGGCCATACGTGCTCACGGCCAGATCGTTGAAGTGCGGCTGGACCGTCATCCAGTAAGCGGGCGCATGAGGAAGGTCACCCTGGAGCGGATGCCAGGTCGCGCCGTCGTCCCACGTCACGTAGACGGAGTTTTCCGTACCGAGGTAGAGCATGCCCGCCCGCGTCGGGTCCTCGCGGATCACGTGCGCGTAGCTGAACACGCTCTTCGGAATGCCGCTCGAGAGAGAGCGCCAGGACTTCCCGTAGTTCTCTGTCACGTACACGTACGGGTTGGTGTTGCCGAGCTGGTGGAAATCGACCGTGATGTACGCCTTTCCCGCGGCGAAACGGGACGGCTCGATGTTGCTCACGGTACCGGAGGGCGGCAGGTCCGGGATGTTCTTCGTCACGTCTTCCCACGTCCCGCCGTCGTCGCGGGTCACGTGGATCAGACCGTCGTTCGAGCCCGCCCAGATCACGCCGGCCTCGACCGGCGATTCCGCGATGGCGAAAAGGACCGAGTAGTACGTCGGGCTCACGTCGTCCGTGGTCAGCCCGCCGCTGGCCTGCTGCCGACTCTTGTCGTTCGTGGTCAGGTCGGGGCTGATGACCTCCCAGCTCTGGCCGCCGTTCGTGGTGCGGTGCACATGCTGGCTGCCCGCGTAGACCGTGTTGTGGTCGTGCGGCGAGATCGCGATCGGGAACGTCCACTGGAAGCGGTAGCGGAGCGGAGCCGCCGGCCATCCCTCGGGATTGTCCGGCCAGACGCTGACCGTGCGCGTGATGCCCGTGGACAGTTGGCTCCGATCCAGAACGCCCTCGTAACAGCCGGACCAGACCACGTCGTTCGTCACGGTGTCCGGGATCGCGAAGCCCGATTCGCACCCCCCGACCGTATGCCACGCGCCGATGGGGATGTCACCCCGGGTGAGCGTGTTCGAGGGGCCACCGAACGACGAGCCGTCCTGACGGTTGCCGTAGAGGTTGTAAGGCACCGCGTTGTCGGTGAAGACGTGGTACATCTGTGCCATCGAGATCTGAGGCCGGAACCAGCTTTTCCCGCGCGTCGTGGAGATGCTGATGCCGCCGTCGTTGCCGACGATAATGCGGTCCGGGAGTTTCGGGTCGATCCACACGTCGTGGTTGTCGCCCCCTGCCCCACCGGACTCGATGGTCAGGCCGCCGTCCAGCGTCTTGGAATGGCGGGTCGACATGAAGTGGATCTCGTCGGCGTCGTCGGGTTCGACCGCCATTCGGGAGTAGTACAGCGGCCGCTGCGCGAGTGTGTGGTCCTTGCTCATGAGGTCCCACGTCGCGCCGTCGTCGTCCGAGCGCCAGAGAACGCCCTCGTGCTGGTCCAGGGGCTCGAACGCGTCGTTGGAGTTCGTCTCGATGAGCGCGTAGACGCGGTGCGGGGCGGCAGGGCTCACCGCGAGGCCGATCTTGCCCAGCGTTCCCGTGGGGAGCCCGTGGCCTTCCAGGCGCGTCCAAGTGTCTCCGCTGTCCGTGGACTTCCAGAGGCCGTCGCCGGGGCCCCCGCTCTTCCGGCCCCAGGTCCAGATCTGCATGGTCCACATCGCTGCGTAGAGGATGCGCGGGTTCGTGGGGTTCATGACGATGTCGACCGCGCCCGTGTTCTCATCCGAGAAGAGCACGCGCTGCCACGTCTCGCCACCGTCCTTCGTCCGGTAGACGCCCCTTTCCTGTTGGGGGCCGTAAAGCGTACCGAGCGCCGCCACGAACACCACGTTCGGATCGCGTGGATCGATCACGATGCGCCCCACGCGTCCGATCGAGTCGAGGCCCATGTGCT
>JBBSOM010000854.1:0-1817 GCA_038259715.1 Longimicrobiales bacterium | reverse complement strand
GACATGCTGATTCGCGGCGCGTATCACCTCCTGGGGCTCATCACGTTCTTCACGACGGGCGAGAAGGAATCCCGCGCCTGGACCATCCATCGGGGCGCGCGCGGTCCGGAGGCGGCCGGCGCGATCCATTCCGACTTCGAGCGCGGCTTCATCCGGGCGGAAACCGTGGCCTACGAGGTTTTCCTGCGGGCGGGCTCCTGGAAGACGGCCCGGGACACGGGAACACTGCGCTCGGAGGGGAAGGAATACGTGGTCCAGGATGCGGATATCATGCTCTTCCGATTCAATGTCTGACGACGTCGGCGCACCATGCTCACGGCCGGCTCGTCCTTGCATTTCCCGTGCGGCTAGGTCCTGATTACCTTTCATGGCTTGAACAACAATCCCGCTCCCCTGGGGATGCCTCAGCCGCAGCCAAGGCGTCCAGCCTCCGGGAGAGCCCGCGATGAACCTGACGGACCGAGGGAACGACAATGCGGCTTTATGAGGTCGTGTACATTCTGGACCCGGCGCTCGAAGAGAGTGCCGTCTCGGCCAAACTCGACAAGTTCCACGAGTTGGCGATATCCCAGGGCGGCGAGGTTTCGGCCGTCGACCATTGGGGCAGTCGGCAACTCGCCTACCCGATCAAGCGCCACAAGGCCGGCTACTACGCGGTTGCGCAGTTCACGGCCGCCGGGGCGGCGCTTCCCGAATTCGAGCGTCTCCTCAAGCTCGATGAGGAGGTCATCCGCTATCTGCTCGTCCTCAACGAGGGCGAACCGACGTCGGGGATGTCGATCCTGGCCGAGGTGACGAAACCGGTCAGTGACGACGACGACGACGAGGAGGAAGAGGAGGAGGAGGATGATGACGATTCACCCCCCCAATTCCAGGGTGGACGTGGGCGTCGTCGTCGCATGGAAGGTCCTCCGATCGAACTGCTGAACTACAAGGACGTGAGCACGCTGTCGCGGTTTCTCACGGAGTCCGGAAAGATCCTGCCCAAGCGTACCACCAAGGTCGCCGCCGCCTTCCAGCGGCAGCTCGGCTCGTCGGTGAAGCGCGCGCGCTACCTGGGTTTGATCCCCTACACGCGGCGCGGTGAGGGCTGACCTCACCGTGTCCGCCGATGTGAAGTCCACGCCGCCGAGCACTCGCGGGTGGCCGCGTGCGGCCGCGCTCCTCGGGATCATGCTGGCCACTTCGGTGGTCCAGCCCTCGATCCTCCTGGGCGTACCGCTGCTGGCGTTGGTCGTCACATTGGGCGGGCGCAGGGCGAGCCTTTGGGCCGCCTCCTTTCTCGCCATCCTGGTCATCGTGACCGGAGGCCCGAGGGATGGCGTATGGTATGTAGAGCGGGGTTGGGCGCTCCTCGCCGGCGGGTGCTTCGCCGCGTTCACGCTTCGGCGACCCGACGCTTCGTTCTCCGAGCGGGCTCTGGCCTCTCTGGCAGGGGCGGGGGTGCTTGCCAGCGCGTTTCTCGCGGCGAACTCCGGCGCATGGAGTTCCGTGAGCTGGTCGATCAAGGACCGGGGGGGTTCCGGCGGCGGCCCGGCGATGGCGGCATGGCGTGTCCTTGGCGGTGGGGAGGCACTGCCGCCTTCGATGGTCAGCGGCATCTACCGGGGCGTGGAGGCCCAATCGGCGGTGTTTCCCGCGCTCTTGGGCATTGCTTCGATGGCGGGCCTCGGGGTGGCGTGGTGGCTGTACGTGCGTCTCTCCTCGGGTGACGATCAGGGGCTGGGGCCCCTGCGGGAGTTCCGGTTCAACGATCACCTCGTGTGGTTGTTCATTGGTGGAGTGATGCTGCTCGTGCTCGGGTGGGGAGACGCCGG
>JBBSOM010000853.1:0-1825 GCA_038259715.1 Longimicrobiales bacterium | reverse complement strand
TCCCGCAGGATGATCGGCAGTTCCTCGGGGCGTGGCAGATCCTCGAGCGACTTGAAGCCGAAGTGTTCCAGAAAGCGTTGCGTGGTGCCGTACAAAACGGGGCGACCGAGTCCTTCCGCGCGGCCGACCACGCCGATCAGTTCCCGGTCCTGCAGGGTCTTCAACACCCCGGCGGAACCGACGCCTCGGATGAATTCCATCTCGATGCGGCCCAGTGGCTGACGGTACGCGATGATCGCGAGCGTCTCCAGCGCGGGCCCGGACAGGCGAGACGGACGCGGGACGTTGTCGAAGCGCTCCAGATAGGGGGCGAACTCCGAGCGCGTGAGAATCTGGAACCCCTCGGCCAACTCCACGATCTGGAAGGAGCGCTCGGCGTCATCGTACTCGGCCTGGAGAAAGCGGAGCGCACCCTCCACACGGTCCTCGTCGAGCGTCTCGTCGGCCCGGGCGATCTCGTCCGCCGTCAGGGGCGCGTCGGACGCGAACAGCACGGCCTCCACGATTTGGTGCGCGTTCACGTCCTCTCGACTCCGTCGTCTTCGGGGGTGGGGGTGGCGAGCACTTCATCCTCGTTCGGATCGTCGTTCTCCGGGTCCGGATCCCGTCTGTAGATCCACAGCTCCTGGAACGGGGCGGTCTGGCGCAGGAAGAGGAGGCGGCGTCGCGTCATCTCGAGTCCGGCCAGGAAGGTCATGACCCCATGCATCTTCTCGTGGAAGCCGAGGAGCAGACGGCTGAACTCCACGCGCGTGGTTTCCCGCAGCGCGTCCAGGATCAGGACGATCTTGTCCTCCATGGCCACCGTGCGCGGAGTGATGCGATGGGGACGTTGCGAGGGTTCGGGCATCTCGACACGGAGCGCGGCCTCGAAGACGTCTTCCCAGGTGGTCTCGAGCGGCGTATCGGCCATGGCACGCTTGGGCCGCGGCGGCGTGAAGCCCTTGCCGAAACGGCGGGCCCGATCGGCCTCCGCGTTCGAGAGACGCTGGGAGATCTCGCGGATCTGTTCGTATTCAAGGAGGCGGCGGACCAACTCCGCGCGCGGGTCCTCGTCCTCTTCCTCGGAGGTGCGCGGCAGCAGCATCTGCGCCTTGATGCGCACCAATGTCGCCGCCATCTCCAGGAACTCGCCCGCGCTGTCCAGGTCGCGCGCCTGGAGGGTACGGATCGCCTCGACGAACTGGGTCGTGATCTTGTGGATCGGGATGTCGAAGATATCGATGTCCTGCGTCCGGATCAGATGCAGGAGCAGGTCCAGGGGGCCCTGAAAACGATCGATCTCGACGAGGAGGAAGCTCTCCGGCTGCGCCGTGGCGTCGGTCAGGGTCACATCCACAAGCGTATGAAAGCGTCCGCGGCGCCCATGAGCCAGGTCACCGGGGTGAGAAGAATGTTGAACACCCCCGGAAGGAGGAAGATGAGCGCCATCAGGACGACCAGCCCATAACGACCGGCGCGCTGGTACTGCAAGGCGTATCGGCGTGGCAGCAGGTGGACGACGACGTGCGAGCCGTCGAGCGGCGGAATCGGGATCAGGTTGAAGAAGGCCAGGATCAGGTTGATCAGGACCCCGTACATCGCCATCCGCTGCAACGCACTCATGACCCCGCCCAGGGGTCCCATCATGGTGCCGGTCTTCACGATCACGGCCGCGGCCAACGTCGAGAGGAGGGCCAGTCCCAGATTCGAGATGATGCCCGCCAGCGAGACCCGGATGTCCCCCCACTTGTAGTCGCGGTAGTTGGCCGGATTGACCGGCACGGGTTTCGCCCAACCGAACATGAACCCGCTGTGCGTGAAATACAGCAGCAGGGGCACCATC
>JBBSOM010000852.1:0-1830 GCA_038259715.1 Longimicrobiales bacterium | reverse complement strand
CTGGAGTTGACCCCGTTTGGTGGACACCTCATCTCTACCGGAGAAAGGAGTCTACCGATGCCGAGAACACGACCGCCGTACTCCCCGGAGTTCAGGGAGCAGATCATCGCCCTCGTGCGTGCCGGGCGCACGCCGGAGGAGCTCGCGAGGGAGTATGAGCCGACAGAGCAGACCATTCGGAACTGGCTCGCTCAGACGGACCGCGATCAGGGAAGCCGAGCTGACGGCCTGACCTCCGAAGAAAGGGAAGAGCTGCGCCGTCTCCGCCGCGAGAACAAGATCCTGCGGCAGGAGAAGGAGATCCTAAAAAAAGCCGCGGCCTGGTTCGCCCGGGAGAGCAGCTCGATCCCCGAGCGGGATTCGAGTTCGTGAAGGAGAACCAGGCCCTGTTCCCGGTCCGCGCGATGTGCCGCGTGTTGGGTCTCTCCCCCAGCGGCTACTATGCCTGGCTCCAGCGTCCGCTGTCGGACCGCGCGGTGACCGATGTGGCGACGCTCGTCGAGATCAAGCGGATCTACGACTTCAGCCGACAGACGTACGGCCGACCGCGTCTGTGCGCCGAGCTCCGCGAGGAGGGCCACCGGGTGAATCACAAACGGGTGGCTCGCCTGATGCGCGTCGGCGGCCTGCGAGGCATCACGCGGCGCCGTAAGTGGCGTACCACGACCCGGGACAAGGAGGCCCGTCCCGCACCGGACCTGGTGGAGCGCAATTTCGCCGCGACGGGTCCGGATCAGCTCTGGGTCGCCGACATCACGTACATCCCGACGGGCGCCGGTTTTCTGTTCCTCGCCGTGGTCCTGGACGCATGGAGTCGCCGCGTCGTGGGCTGGGCCATGGCGTCGCACTTGAAGACGACCCTGGTGCTTCAGGCCCTCGAGATGGCCCTGGGCCAGCGGCGGCCGAGCGGCGTCATCCACCACTCGGATCAGGGCACTCAATACACATCGGTTGCCTTCGGCATCCGATGCAAGCAGGCAGACGTAAGGCCCTCCATGGGCTCGGTCGGAGACGCCTACGACAACGCGATGTGTGAGAGTTTCTTTGCTACTCTGGAATGTGAACTGCTCGAACGGGAGCGCTTCCGTAATCAGGCCGAGGCGAAGATGAAGGTCTTCGACTTCATCGAGGGCTGGTACAACCCCCACCGGCGACACTCGGCCCTTGGGTACGTGTCACCGATCCAGTTCGAGCGCCGGCAGGCGACCGTGGCCGCCTGAGGAAGGGAGGGTACTCTTCCGCTTTTCTCGAAAGCCCGAACCCGTCCACTGAACGGGGTCAACTTCATCCCACCGTTCGTGATGGAACCGCACCAGCTCCTTGGCGAGGGTCAGCGCGTCCATGGTCCAGTCCCCGGTCAGCCCCGCTGCCTCCTCCGCCCGCAGGATCGCCCGATACCCCAGCTCCGGGTGTTTCCTGATTTCCAGCATCTCCTCCCCGGTGAGGGGACCGGGTTTGTTCAGCACCGCGTCCGGGACGCCCACCGTCCCGATGTCGTGGAGGGGGGCCACCCGTTCCAGCAGGCGGATGCGCTCGGGGGTGAGGTACGCCCTGAACCGGGGCGATCGCCGGAGGGTCTCCGCGATGAGCCGGACGTACTCTCCGGTGCGCCGGGCATGGAGTCCGGTGGAGCTGTCCCGGATTTCCGTGAGCGCCGTGAGGGAGTGGACGGCGAAGTCCTGCGTGCGATCACCCCGGGCCCGTTCCGCTCCGGTGAGCCCCCGCTCCATCCCCACCCGCGCCAACAGAAGTGTGGCAAGGGCCGCTGCGGCACCCAGGGTGGGGAGGAGGGGAGACACGAGGATCCCCGCCGAGGCGAAGAGCTCGAGG
>JBBSOM010000851.1:0-1830 GCA_038259715.1 Longimicrobiales bacterium | reverse complement strand
GGCGCGGGACCGCGTGCCGTGGAAGCCGTCACGGCGCTCGCGCGGGAGATCGTCGACGCGGGCCTCGCGCTGCGACCGAACTGCGCCGCCCGAACCCTGATCGCGGACGTGCAGCCGATCGTCGACATCTCCCAGAAGGTCGGCATTCCCATCGAGGCGTGCACGTTCATCGGCAGCTCGCCCATTCGTCAGTACACGGAGGGGTGGACACTCGAGAAGATGTTGGCGGTCAGCGAGAAGGCGGTGACCTTCGCCGTGCGCGAAGGCATCCCCGTCATGATGGTCACGGAGGACACCACGCGCGCGCGGCCGGAGACGCTCAAAGCCCTCTACGGCAGGGCCATCGAGTGGGGCGCGAGGCGGGTGTGCATCGCCGACACGGTAGGGCATGCCACCCCGGACTCGGCACGAGCCGTGGTGCGTTTCGTGATCGAGGAGATCGTCGAACCGTCGGGTGAGGACGTGGGTGTCGACTGGCACGGCCACCGCGATCGCGGCCTGGGGCTGGCGAACGCGCTCGCCGCCATCGAAGCCGGCGCGACCCGTGTGCACGGCTCCGCGCTGGGTATCGGTGAGCGGTGCGGCAATACGGAGATGGACCTGCTTCTGGTGAACCTGGTCCTGTTCGGGGTGCACCAGGCCGACCTGACCGTGCTGCCGGAGTATGTCGAGTTGACGGCCCGAGCGTGCCAGGTACCCCTCCCGGCGTCGTATCCCGTGTTCGGGCGCGATGCGTTCCGTACCGCGACCGGCGTGCACGCCGCGGCGATCGTGAAGGCCGAGCAGAAGGGCGATGCGTGGCTTGCCGACCGGATCTACTCCAGTGTGCCGGCGTCGCTGGTGGGGAAGGAGCAGCGGATCGAGGTCAGCCCGATGTCCGGCCTGTCGAACGTGAAGCACTGGCTCACCAAACACGGATACGACCCGGACGACGACGCGCTGACGACGCGCGTGTTCAACGCCGCGAAGCGCTCGGACCACACATTCACCGACGAAGAGTTGCACGCGCTCTGTCTTGGCGACTGACTGCTTTCGCCCACCCCATTCATGGAAGCTTGAAATGCGACGTGTCCGCCTGATCCTGGCCGTCCTGGCCATGTTCTCCGTGGCCGGTCGGCTCTCCGGTCAGACCGAGATCCGGGCGCGGGCCGCCCGAATCACGTTCGGGGGTTGGCTGCAGACGCAATACGCCGAATCTTCGGTCGAGGCGTACACCGACCAGTTCCTCATCCGACGCGCGCGCGTCAATCTCGACTTCGCGATCAACGACTTCTTCGATGCACGCTTCCAGCAGGAGTTCGCCGGCGGCGGAGGCGCGACGCTGCGGGACGCCTGGGTCCGCTTCAACTTCTCACCGCAACTCCGACTCTCGATGGGGCAGTTCAAGCGGGCGTTCGACCTGTTCGAACTCGCCAGCCCGACCGACCTCTCCCTGATCGAGCGGGACGGCCGTGTCGGGGGCGTGGACGCGTGCTCTGGCGTCGGCGGCGTGTGTTCGTACAGCCGCTTCACGGAGCGGCTCGGCCTGTCCGACCGTGACCTGGGTCTGCGCGTACAGGGCACACGGGGGCGCGTTTCGTACGAAGGCACGCTCACGAACGGGGCCGGCGCGAACGCGGCAAACACGCATAAGGGCAAGTCTTACTCGGGCCGGGTGACCTTCGAGCTTTCGGAGGGACTGACGCTGGGCGGCCAGGGCGCGCTGCACGACTACGCGGGTCCGAACGGTGAGGACCGATCCGCGCCCGCCTGGGCGTTCGATATCCAGCGTGGCACGTGGCGCGACGGCCTCCTGTTGCAGGCGTCGCTGGTGCGCGGCGACAACTGGCG
>JBBSOM010000850.1:0-1840 GCA_038259715.1 Longimicrobiales bacterium | reverse complement strand
GATACCGTCACGCAACTGGGCGGGCGCATCGCGGCGGCCCGGCAGCGGCGCGGCCTGCGCCAGGAGGATCTCGCCGCGAAAGCGGGCATCTCGCGGCCGACCCTGTCGCGCATCGAATCCGGTGCGCTCGGCACGCAGATCGGCGCCTACGTGGCCGTCCTCTGGGCGCTCGGCCTGCACGAGGCTTTTTGGGCCGTCGCCTCGCTCGAGAACGACCTGGAGGGCCAGACCCTGGAGGCGGCTCGGCGAGGCGAACGCGTGCGGCCGGCGACCGGGTTGAGCGATGACTTCTAGACGTGAGTGCTACGTCTACCTCCAGATGCCGTGTTCGACCGAGGTGGTCACATGCGGCCGGTTCGTGCTGGAGCGGGACCGCCTGGGCCGCGACGTGGGTCGCTTCGTGTACGGCCGCAGCTATCGGGAGCGCCCGGACGCCGTGGTGCTGGATCCGGTTCACCTACCGCTGACCTCGCGGGTGTACGAGACCGCCGGGCTGGGCGGGCTCTTCGGGGCGATGCGCGATGCGGGTCCGGACGCGTGGGGTCGACGGGTCATCGAGCGGCGTTCGGGGCGGGGCGCGCTGCACGAGTTGGACTATCTGCTCGAAGCTCCGGAGGACCGGGCCGGCGCCCTCTCGTTCGGGCTTGGTCAGGCGCCACCAGCTCCCCGTCGCAGCTACAATCGCATCATCCACCTTCCGGAGCTTCGCGCAGCCGCCGCGGCAATCGAGGCCCCCGGAACGAACGACGAGGTCCAGCGACAGCTACGCGACCTGCTCGACCCCCGCACGTCACTGGGCGGTGCGCGCCCGAAGAACGTGGTGGAGACCGACGGACGACTCTGGGTGGCGAAGTTTCCGGCACGCGGCGACAGATGGGACCATGCCGCGGTCGAAGCCGGGATGTTGGAACTCGCCGAGCTGTGTGGCATTCGCACACCTGAGACGCGCATCGAGCGTATTGGCGAGGAGCGCGTGCTGCTCGTCGAACGCTTCGACCGCGAAGCGGTCGAAGGTGGTTACTACCGGCACAGGATGATCAGCGCGCTCACGGTGCTCGGTGCGACGGAGAGCGCGACGGAGCGCTTGAACTGGTCGTACCCGCTGCTGGCCGACGAAGTGCGCCGGTGGTCGGCGCGACCGAACGAGGATCGACGCGAGATGTTCAGGCGGATGGCCTTCAACGCGTTGATCTCGAACCATGACGACCATCCGCGCAACCACGCGATGGTGGCGCCGGGTGTCGACTGGGAGCTCAGCCCGGCTTATGACCTGACGCCCGGCCCTCAGTATGCCCAGGACCGGCGCGATCTTGCGATGACCTGCGGGACATGGGGTCGCGCGGCGACGCGCGCCAACGTGCTCAGCCTGGCGCCGCGCTTCGCATTCGAGCACGAAGAGGCAGGGCAGGTCCTCGACGCGATGGAACAGGTGGTGGTCTCACGCTGGACAGACGTGTGCCGAAAGCACGGCGCGTCACACGCAGACTGTGATGCGATCACGTCGGCCTTCGTGTATGCGGGGTTCCACAACCCCCCGCCGAATGCCTGAGAATTCCGTGCGCCGCGCCCTTCCGCGTCACAGATACTTCCAGTTCCGCTGCTTGCCTCCGGCCACCCATTCGAGCGTCTGCGCGATGCGCTTGTCCCTCGTGTCGTCCTGCTTGGCCTCCGCGATCCACTCGAGGTATTCGCGCCGGTGGCTCGGGGCGAACCCCTCCCAGGCCGTCCGGGCCTTCGCGTGCTTCTTCCGGGCGAGCGCCGCCCTGAGATCGTCCGGCATCGGGATCTCGGCCTTGGGCTTCGGGGGCCGCTTCGTGCGCTCGGCCTTCACCCCCGCGTC
>JBBSOM010000849.1:0-1846 GCA_038259715.1 Longimicrobiales bacterium | reverse complement strand
GCGCGGCCGCGAGCACGAGAAGCACGTCGGCTTCCTGCAGCGCGTACAAGTAGGAGAGCGCCGGGTGCCAGAAGTCCTCGCACACCAGGATCCCCGCCTTCCAGCCGGGGGCAACCGGGAAGGGTCGGGGCGAGCGCCGTCCAGGCGCGAAGATCCGGCCCTCGTCGAAAGTGCCGTACGTGGGCAGATAGCGCTTACGGTGCACCGCGAGGATACGCCGCCCCCGTGCGGCCACGGCGGAATTGTACGTCAGGTGATCCTCTCCGCGTTCGACGACGCCGAGGAGCGCCGTGGGGCCGTCTTCCGGAAGGTCGAGGGGCGGCGCACCCGACAGGTCCACGCCCATCTCCCGGGCCCGGTGGGCGAGCGAGTACCCGGTCAGAGCCAACTCGGGGAAGATCACCAGGTCGGCGCCGACTCCGTCGCGAACGGCGCGGACCTCGCGTTCGATCTCCGCACGGTTCGCGGGTACGTCGCCCAGGAGGGGCGCCGTCTGCCGCACGGAGACGCGGAGGTCCGATGGCACGTCGTTCATGACCCGTCCTCGGTCGTCGCGCGTGCGGGGGGCACGGTATGCCGGATCGCCTCGCGTTCGGCCTGGCGTTCGTCACCTTCGGCCAGCGCCCGCTCGACGTGGGGCGAGATCTCACCCGCCCGGCGCAGAAGCTGGACCGTGAAGAAGGGCCCGGACAGTTCCGACACCATGACGCCGATGACGATGATCGTGAAAAGCGAGGACTCCGCCCCGCCGCCGGCGATCTGGAGTCCCGGGTACATGAGCACACCCGAGACCGCCATCGCCAGCGAGATGCCGCCCTGCGGGATGAGTCCGAGGCCGAGCCTCCGCGGCACTGCGAAGGGCATCGGCAAGGTCGAGATCATGACGGCCGCACCGAGGAACTTCCCCAGAGCCCGCAACAAGGCGTATCCCAGCGCGAGGCCGATGACTACGAGTGTGGGCCTACCAAGGAGCGCGCCGGCGAGGAGCAGAAACGTCAAGTAGACGGGCTTCTCCCACTTTTCCAACAACGCGAAGACGCGTTGTCGGTCGCGGCCGAAGTTGGCGACCACCGCGCCCATCGTGATCGAGACGAAAATCGGTGACAGGTTCCACTGGAGTGCGGCGCCCGCCGCGAACGCGCAGATCCCCAGGACGAACAGGACCAGCTCCTCGGCAGCGGGGCGCTGCCGCACCAGCCAGAGGAAGACGATGGCCATGACCAGCCCGAGGCCGAGCGCGGCGCCGACCAGGGCGAGGTGCCCGGGCCCATTCGCAAACGCCGGGCCTTCCGGTCGGTACAGCGCATAGATGACCTGAAGTGCCCCCACCCCCACCAGGGCATCGAGCGATGCGGTGAAGAAGAGCAGATCGCGGACGTTGCCTCGAACGAGGAAGTTCGACGACACCATCGCAATTCCCGCCGGAGTGGTCACGGACGCGGTGGCGGCGGCGCCCAGAAGGAGCATGGGTGAAACGTCGTCGAGGCCAAGCGCCAGAACGAAAAGTCCGGCAGCCCCGAAGAAGATCGCGAACGTCAGCACGGCCTGCCCGAATGCCAGGGCGTAGTAGGCAAGAGGGAAGTGACGCAGGCTCGCCCGGTCGAGCTGGAGCCCGAAGTGGAAGCCGACCCATCCGAGACCCAGCGCGAGGAAGGGCGAGAGCTGGGCCGTAGCCTCTACGGAGAGCAGCCCGAGGCCCGCGGGGCCGAGAAGGAAGCCGAGCGCCAGGAAGTGCGTCCCCGTCCGAAACAGAAGGCGCGGTCCCTCTGGGACGCGCTCGGTTGAAAACGAGAAACGTGCCCCGAGCAAGGCCACGAAGATGAGGACGAGCGTGCCGACGAGGGGG
>JBBSOM010000848.1:0-1848 GCA_038259715.1 Longimicrobiales bacterium | reverse complement strand
CGGACTTCGGTGACCTTGTCGCGGCGTGTGGCGAGTGGGAGGATCACATGGTGGTACGGCGCGGCCAGCGCGTTGCCGTGTCCGAGCCGTGCGGCGCTGCGCGCATCGGCGTCGCGGAACGCCCGGTAGGTGTCGGGCGCTTCACGAGCGAGCCACGAAAGCAACGTGGGGCCCGCGTCCCAACTGATCCACTCGAGCGTATTGACCACCGCCCCGACTCGCCCCGCGCCATCGAGGACGCGCGCGGCCGTGACGGGCGCGTAGCACTCCTCGTGCACCCGTCGATTCCAGTCGTGGAAGGGAGCGGCGGACGGCTCGACCGGCACGCGGCCCGTCCAGGGGTCTTCACGCGGGGGCTGATAGAAGTGGCCGTGGACGACCACGGAACGCCGGACTGCGGTCATGGAGGAAGGGAGAGCGGGTGGCAGGATCAGGGAAGGGGCAGGGTCGGGCGCTCGGCCCGACGCGCGATCGCGTGTCGGTACACCTCATGATACTCCGCGACGGAGCGGGCCCAGCCGAAATCCCGGCTCATCGCCGCCCTCACGTGGCGCGCCCATGCGGCCGGCTTCGTGTACGTCCTGAGCGCCTCCTCGAGCGCGGCGCGGAAGGCGGCCGGCTCGTATTCGTCGAAAAGGAAGCCGGTCACCCGGTCTTCGATGGTGTCCGCGAGGCCACCCACGCGGCGGGCCACGGGGAGCGCGCCATAGTGTTCCGCACGCATCTGTGTGATCCCGCACGGCTCGTAGAGGGAGGGCATCAGCAGCATGTCCGCGCCCCCGAGAAGACGGTGCTCGAAGTCCTCTCTGAAGTCGAACCGGACAGCCACGCGGTCGGGTGCCAACGCGGCCAGTTCGGCGAGGCCGGCCTGGTAGTATGCGTCGCCCTCGCCGAGGAATACCCACTGCGCGGGCAACGACAGGATATCCGCGGCAAGGATGAGGTCGATCCCCTTCTGGCGGGTCAAACGCGCGCTCAGGCCCAAGAGGGGTATGTGTGAATCGAGTGCGAACCGACATTCCTGCTGAAGCCGGGCCTTGGCCTTCTCCTTTCCCGCAGGATGCTCGGGAGTGTACGGCGCGGGCAACTGCGCGTCGTTCTGCGGATCCCAGACGTCCAACTCGATTCCGTTGAGAATACCGACGAATCGGTTTCCGAGCGCTTCGAAGGTGCCGTGTAGCCCGAAGCCTCCGTCGAGCGTGCGCAACTCGCCGGCGTGTGTCGGGCTGACCGTAGTGACCATGTCCGCGCACACCAGCGCGCCCTTGAGCAGATTGACCTGGCCGTGCCACTCGAGAAGGCGCCAATGGAACCAATGTCGGTCGACGCCGACCTGATCGAGTACTTCGGGCGGGTAGTAGCCCTGGAACCCGGCGTTGTGCACGGTCATCACGCTGGAGACGTCGCGGAAGTACGGAACGTCCCCGAGCGTTGTACGCAGATGGACGAGAGCGAGCGCCGTGTGCCAGTCGTGCGCGTGGACGAGCGTGGGTCCCGGTGAGATCTGCGGCAGTGCTTCCAGGGCCGCTCTACAGAAGAAGGCGAAGCGCAGGTGGTTGTCGCGGTACGAGGCGCCGTCCTCGCCATAGATGCCGGGACGATCGAAATACGCGTCGTGGCCGATGAACCAGATGTCCGGGGCATCCGGTCCGCCGGGCGCTCGGTACAGTCGGGCCCGCTCGGTGCGCCCGGCCATCGTGACGCGGATCGGTTGCATGGGCTCGATCCACGGGAAATTCTGGCGTATCTGGCGGTGAAGGGGCAGGATCGCCACGGTCGGCACGCCGGAGCGTGCCTGGGAGCGCGCGATGCCCCGGACCGCCTCGCCCAAACCGCCGGTGCGGGCGT
>JBBSOM010000847.1:0-1850 GCA_038259715.1 Longimicrobiales bacterium | reverse complement strand
GCTTCACCGGACCCGGCCAACTCCTTGCGCACACTTGCGATCTGGGTAGCGTCCGGAGATGGCGCGGCCTCGAGGGAGGCGAGGTATCGCTTCAACTGTTCCCGTCCCAGTACCTTGCTCAAGACGTGCAAGAACGTAACGGACCCTCCGAACTTGATCGCCAACTCAGTGGCGAACGTCGCCGCTCGACTGGAGTGGTCCGAGTGGTCGATCGCCACGAGTATGCGGGTGATCAACGGCGACTCCCTTGGCTTCGGCGTCATTGAGGCGGCTCACTCCTACCGGCGGAACCCACGCACCGTACGATCAGCATGAGCTTAATGTGATCGAACGAAGCTGACGATAGCGGTATCGAATCACATCCAGCCCGGAATCGGGAGACATCATGACGATCCAGACCTCCGACGGCGCATCTCGATGGCTCGCCTCCCTGCCGGCGCTCGTCCCGGTAGGTAGTGCCGAAACCCACGCCAAGCTGATCGTGTCGCTCGTGGCGGTCCTGGCGGTGATCGGTCTCCGCCGGGGGCTCCTGGCCCTGGTACACCGGCGTGTCACCGACGCCACGACGCGCTACCACTGGGCGAAGACCTCGTCATATGTGGCGTTCGTGGTGGCCGCTCTTGTGGTGACGCAGGTCTGGTTCACGGCGGTGCGGAGCGTCGGGACGTTTCTGGGGCTCCTTTCTGCGGGTATCGCCTTTGCGCTCAAGGACGTGATCGCGAACCTGGCGGGGTGGGTGTTTCTGCTGTGGCGGCGTCCCTTCGAGGTGGGCGACCGGGTCCAGATCGGAAACCATACCGGTGACGTGGTGGACATCCGGATCTTCGCCTTCTCCATCCTGGAGATCGGAAATTGGGTGAAGGCCGATCAGAGCACCGGCCGGGTGATTCACGTCCCCAACGCCGCTGTCTTCACCCAGCCCCAGGCGAACTACACGTCGGGCTTCGCTTACATCTGGAACGAGTTGGAAGTGACGCTCACGTTCCAAAGCGATTGGGCGAGAGCCAAGGCCATCCTCCAGGAGATCGCCGACCGTACGGGCCGTGTCGTGGCGGAAGAGGCGGAGCGCTCGTTTGAGCCGTCGAGGGGTGGATTCCTGATCCACTACCAGAAGCTGACACCGACGGTGTACACCTCCGTCGTGGATTCGGGGGTCTGCCTCACGCTGCGTTACCTCACCCATCCCAGGGAGCGCCGAGGCACGGCACAGGCCCTCTGGGAAGAGGTGCTGCGCGCCTTTGCGGTCGAGCCCGATATCGTCTTCGCCCATCCGACGCATCGCGTGGTCTTCCAGTCTGCCGAGGACGGAACGGACACTGACCGGACACCCAGCGGCGTTGGCGCGTCGGACTGACCCCTACGCCGACCCGACCTCCCCCCGCGCGGCCGCGAGCGCCTGAGCCAGATCGGCCTTCAGATCCTCCACGTCCTCGATGCCGACGGAATAGCGGATAAGCCCCTCGGGGATTCCCAGCGCGGCGCGCTCCTCCGCCGTGCATTCGACATGGCTCGTCGTGGCCGGCGTTCCGGCCACCGTCTCCACCGCTCCCAGGTTGGCCGCCAGATGGGCCCAGCGGAGCGCGGGTAGAAAGCGCTCGACGGCGGACATCCCTCCCTCCAACGTGAAGCTGAGCACGCCTCCGAAGCCGCGCATCTGGCGCGCCGCCACGTCGTGGGCCGGGTGCGAGTCTAGACCCAATACTGTTGCTTTAAGCAATATTTCGTATCCGAATCACGGGCTGGTGCCGCAGGGTTCCTCGGTGAAGGCTGCGGGATTTGGTTGGGAAGTTGCTCATCTTTCGTTTGACGACCCGTGCGTTGAAGCGGCCCCGACTGGAAGAGACGCGCTC
>JBBSOM010000846.1:0-1850 GCA_038259715.1 Longimicrobiales bacterium | reverse complement strand
TACGACCCTACCGAGGGGCGCATCCTCCTGGACGGCACGGATCTGCGGGAGTACGACCTCGCGTCCCTGAGGCAGGCCGTCGGGGTGATCTTCCAGGACTTCTTCCGCTACGACCTCACCGCGCGGGAGAACATCGCCGTCGGTTGGATCGAGGCGAAGGGCGACCAGCCGCGTATCGAGGACTCGGCGCGCAAGAGCCTCGCAGCCGACGTCGTCCGGGGGCTGACGCTCCAGTACGACCACGTATTGGGGCGCCGCTTCGACGGGGGCGCGAACCTGTCCGGCGGAGAGTGGCAAAAGGTGGCCCTCGCCCGGGCCTACATGCGTCCCGCCCAGATCCTCATTCTGGACGAGCCCACAGCCGCGCTGGATGCGCGCGCCGAGTATGAGGTCTTTCAGCGATTCAGCGAGCTGACGGCCGGCCGCATGGCTGTGCTCATCAGCCACCGCTTCTCCACGGTACGGATGGCGGACCGCATCCTCGTGCTGGAGCACGGTGCCGTGCTCGAGGACGGTAGCCACGAGGAACTCCTGGCGCTGGGCGGGCGCTACGCGGAACTGTTCAACCTCCAGGCGGCAGGGTATCGGTAGCAGCCCGACCCTGCTTCCGCCCGCTTGGACGGAAGCAGGGTCGGGACCGCCGTCAGAACGTCGGTCGCTGCGGCGGTTGGGGCCGTTGGCCGATACTGCTGAGCAACGCCGCCCGGTCGGCGCGCGCCAGGAGCGGCGAATGCGCGAGACGCTCTCCCCGGCGGACCAGAGCGAGGGCTTGTGCCCCATCACCGTCGCGATTGGCCACCCACGCCGCATCGAGAAACGCCTTCGCGGCGAAGGCCACGTCGCCCCATGTCAACGCGGCTTCGCCTGCCCGCGTGAGGTCCTCGACCGCCGTTCCCGTGTGCCGGGCGTAGTAGGCCAGCAGGCCTGCCATGCGATAGTGCTCAGCCGCCACGGGCTCCTCGGCCCGGAGTTCGGCGGCCCGTCGATAGAGGATCGACGCCTTCCACCAGTTGGTGCTCGTCTGGGTGGCCGCGCGTGCCTGTTGCTCGATCTCGGCCACCTTGTCCGAACGGCCGGCGCCGAGCGGCGCCAGGTCCTGCGCAGAGGTCATGCCGGCCGAGAGGGCCAGCGCCGTGATGGCCATAGAGGCCGAGGTCCGCCACGTCGTCCGCATCATCATCCTCCCATCCCTGTGGTCGGAGCCGCCGGTCGTTCCGGAGACCCGTGAGCGTACCGACCCTGTCGGTCCCGCCCACATTGCTCATGGACGTGTCCACACCCGGAAAGGTTGCAGCGGCCGACTCACCCGCTCCCGTAACATCCGCTGCGCTGGCCAGCGGCCAGGGACGGGTCGGGTGGCCAGACGTTGTCCGTGATGTCCCGGTCCGGGAAGCGGCACTTCGGGTCGAGGATGACCTTCGTGATCCTGCGCCCTCCGAAATCGAGATCCGCGGTGAACGTGCGGCTTCCGGCGAACCATACGTCGACGGGGTAGGTGACCGTGGTGCTGTCGCCCTCCTCGAACACCACCTCGAGCACGACCGGGGACGGCATCTCTCCGTCCTGACGCACGGTGACCTCCGTGTGCGTACCGTTTTGTCGGACGCTCTGGATGCCGCCATCCACCGCATCCGTCGTGAAGAGCCAGGAGTTCCAGAACCAGGACAGATCCTGGTGCAGCGCCTGGTTCATGAAGAAGGCGTAGTCCCAGGGGGAAGGGTGCTTGAAGCGCCACGCCTTCGCATATCCGCTCATGGCCCGCCACACAGCGCTGTCGCCGACCACGCCGCCGAGCGCCGACAGCATGAGCGGCGCCTTGCCATACGCCTGGAAGGAGTACATGGGCCCGC
>JBBSOM010000845.1:0-1851 GCA_038259715.1 Longimicrobiales bacterium | reverse complement strand
TCCACAGCCTGTGGGACCAGGAGGACATCTACGGCGCAACCGCCGTCTATCGGGCCCTCGAACCCAAGGACTCGGCCAACGACCGCGTCTTCCTGGTGCTCGGCCCCTGGCATCACGGCCAGGAGATCGAGGACGCAGGAACGCTCGGAGAGCTGCGCTGGGGGAGCGACACCGGAACGTGGTTCCGGCACGAGGTGCTCGCACCCTTCCTCGCCCACTATCTGAAGGACGGCGCACCTCCCATGGACATCGCCCCGGTCACCGCGTTCGAAACGGGAACGAACACGTGGCGACGATTGGACGCTTGGCCCTCGGGGTGCGCCGGGACGTCGGACCATAGCGGGTGCACGCCGAGCGCCCCGAAAGCGACTCCGCTCTACCTCGAGTCCGGTCTCAAACTCGGTTTCGACGCCCCGTCGGCGTCGGACGCAGCCTACGACGAGTACGTCTCCGATCCGTCCAAACCCGTGCCGTACCGCAAGCGCCCCATTCAGCCTGTGTCGACGCCCATCGACCGTACGTGGCCCTTCTGGCTCGTGGACGACCAGCGAGAGCAGTCCGGACGCCCGGACGTCCTGGCGTTCCAGACCGACGTCCTCGACAAGCCGATGAAGATCAGCGGACAGCCCATGGCCAACCTGATCGCGTCCACCAGCGGCACGGACTCCGACTGGGTCGTGAAGCTCATCGACGTCTACCCTCCAGAAGTGGCCGGCCACCGGGAGATGGGTGGATATCAGCTCATGGTGTCCGCCGACATCTTCCGGGGTCGCTACCGTGAAAGCCTCGAGACCCCCCGGCCGATCACACCGAACGATCCTCTGCTCTACCGCTTCGCGCTGCCGCCGGCAAACCACGTATTCCTGCCGGGACATCGCATCATGGTGCAGGTGCAGTCGAGTTGGTTCCCGCTTTACGACCGAAACCCGCAGACGTTCGTGCCGAACATCTTCTTCGCGAAGCCGAGCGACTACGTGAAAGCCACGCAACGGATCTACCACGCGTCGGGGCCGACTTCGGGGCCGGCGTCCGGACGCGCGAGCTACATCGAATTGCCCCTCGTCGGGGGGCGGTGAAAGACGGGCCCGGCCTTCGATGATGTCCAGGCCGCCAACTCGACAGCGGTCGCTGACGCGCTATGCGTGGATCTCTATCCTCGCGGCACTCGCGACCATCACGCTCAAGGGTGGCGCATATCTTCTCACCGGTTCGGTAGGCCTGCTTTCGGACGCGTTCGAGTCCCTGGTCAACCTGGCGTCAGCGGTGATCGCGCTCATCGCGCTGCGCGTCGCTGCTCTCCCGGCTGACGAGGAACACGCGTATGGCCACACTAAGGCCGAGTACTTTTCGAGCGGCTTCGAAGGCGCGCTCATCCTGGCGGCCGCAGTCGGTATCGCGTGGACCGCGGGTGCGCGCCTGCTCTCCCCGCGCCCGCTCGCAGACATCCGCCTCGGTCTCGGGATCTCGCTGGTCGCGTCCCTGATCAACTTCGTGGTGGCGCGGATCCTGATCCGGGCCGGACGGCGGTATGGATCGATTTCGCTGGAAGCCGACGCCGACCACCTCATGGCAGACGTGTGGACGTCCGGCGGCGTGCTCATCGGCGTAGGCGCTGCATCGATGTGGGGATGGGAGCGCCTGGATCCAATCATCGCGGTCGCGGTCGCCCTCAATCTCGTACGGATCGGGCTGAGTCTGATCCGCCGCTCGATGCTCGGCCTGATCGACACCGCGCTGCCGAGCGAGACGATCCAGGTCATCGCGGACGTCCTTGGTACCTACACGGACCAGGGCGTGCGCTACCACGCTCTGCGGACGCGCCAGGCCGGACAGCGCCGCTTTATCGCGTTC
>JBBSOM010000844.1:0-1872 GCA_038259715.1 Longimicrobiales bacterium | reverse complement strand
TCGGCGCACGCTACGATCTCGTCACCGGGGTCGTCCCGCAGCGCCACCTTGGCGGTGTAGGCCGAGCCCGACTTCAATATGGCGGGGAGCCCCGCGTTCGCGGTAGCGCTTCCCGAGGGGCCGGCGGTCAGGATCGGGAAGAGCGCCGCGCCGCCCTGGATCTCGCCGGAGCCTTCGCACGTCCCCGTTTCGATGCGCCAGACATAACCTCCACCGGGCGTACCCTTTCGGATCTGGATGGTCGCGGACGTTCTACCGCCTTGGGCCACTGCGCCCACCGTGCCCGTGAGCAGGTGGGCCCCCACCGGCTGGAGCGAGCCGTTCCAGACCGAGGTCTCCACGTTGGTTCCGGAGGAGCACGCGGCGCCCCCTCCGATCAAGAGCAGCGCGATCGCCCGGAGCGTCCGACGCGATGCGGGTCGAGGTGTGTTCATCGACTGGACAGTGGCGTTTGCGTGCACGAAGTTCAAGGCGTGGTAGACCCTGAGCCTTTCCTCCGCACCTCTTCGAGGGAGTCGGACATGCTCTGCTCTTCGCGCCCCGCGAGTTGGTTTCGCTGGCTTCCGGGCATCATGGTGTGCGCTCTCGTTCCGCTCCCCGCCCGCGCCCAATCCGCTTCCGCTCCTCCGCTCGATCACGTGCAATTCGGCATCGGCTACGTGGCCGACCTTCCGAGCATGGAGGTGGGGGGCGGCGCCTATGCCATCCTTCCCCGATGGGGTGGGGTCGGGCTCTACGTCGATGCGAAATTCCAGGTGTCCGGGCCGACCCATGAGCTTTCGTTCGAGCCGGACCTGACCGCCGAGCAGTTGGAAAGCGATGTCGGCGGCAGCTATATCCGGACCGAGGGCACGTGGTGGAGCGTGAACGCGGCGCTGCTCCGTCCGCTGTCGCCGTACTTCACGCTGTATGCCGGCGGGGGGTTGGCGCACGTGACCTCCTATCGGCTCTACGACCAGATCGACCGGGATCTGGACGTAGGGTTCGGTGGCGTCGCCTGGGTTGAAGATCCGCGCGGCACGAGGTACAGGCCGAACCTGATGATCGGGACGATCACACGGCTGACGTCGCGCCTGAGCGCGCATTTTGGCTATGAGACCTCGCCCGATGGCGTGACCGCCGGGTTGACCCTGAGATTCCCCCGGTGGTAGGAACCCGTTCTCGCAGAGAGGAGTGACGATGATGAGAAGCCATGTCCGGACCGCATGCCTGCTCGCGTGTGCCGCGCTGCTGACCGGGTGTGCCGGGACGAAGGCCAAGTCGGGCGCCCGTCGCGACCCCAATGTGATCACGCATGAAGAGATCATCGCGGCCAACGCGACCAACCTCCACGACGTGGTCCAGCGACTCCGTCCGCAGTGGCTGAAGATCCCGCCGACCACCAGCATCGGCATGAACAACGAGATCGTGGTCTTCCAGGACCAGATGCAGTTGGGTGGGCCGGATGCGCTGAGGCAGGTTTCCCCCGAGCTCGCCTACGAGTTGCGCTGGCTGGACGGGGTGAAGGCATCCTCGGCGTTGCCCGGGCTCATGAGCGGACGCCACATCGAAGGCGTGATCATCATATCGACCAAGCCCGGCGGCGGGGACTGAGCACGGCGGGACCGCGGCTGCTTCTCCTCAGGTGGTGGGAAGTCGGCTTCCTCCCACTCTACCTCCACGGCGCGTCCAGATGGCGATGACGCCGCACTTCGCGTCGTCGTTGAGGAATTCCGCCGGGATGCTCCCGAGGCCCTTGTAGACCTCGATCCCTTCGATGGAACCCGGCGACACCGCGTCGTCGATGCGGAAGTCCTCCGACGGGGCGGCCCCCCCCGCCGGTCGTCGATTGAGCAGGAAGCCGTCGATCCAGATCTGCGTGGGACAGCCGAG
>JBBSOM010000843.1:0-1875 GCA_038259715.1 Longimicrobiales bacterium | reverse complement strand
GGGTACAAGCTGGTCATGCCCGGCCCCCGCCTGGACGGAGAAGGCCTCACCGAGCTCATGAACGCCGAGGCGGTCACGGGCTACATGGGCGTGCCCACCGTGCATATGGGCCTCCTGGGGCACTGGGACGCCACCGGGGCGAACGTGCCGACGCTTCGGTGGGTCACGAACGGGGGATCGGCGCCGACGCGGGCACTCATCCGGCGGTACCGGGCTCGCGGCATCGAGTTCGTGCACGGGTGGGGGATGACGGAGACGAGCCCGGTCGGCACGGTCTCTCGGCTCTCGGGCGACGCCGCCGGCCGCTCCGAGGACGATATCGAGGACGAGTTGATGTGCCAGGGCCGCCCGCTGTACGGCGTCCAGCTCCGTATCGTCGACATCGACGGAGCACCGCTGCCGCACGACGGAGAAGCTTTCGGCGAGTTGCAGATCCGTGGACCCTGGGTGTGCTCCGCGTACCTGGGCGACGCGCCGGGGAGCGCGTTGACCGGGGACGGCTGGTTTCCGACCGGCGACGTGGCGGTGATCCATCCGAGCGGCGTCCTCAGGATCACCGATCGGAAGAAGGACCTGATCAAATCCGGCGGAGAGTGGATCAGTTCGCTCGACCTCGAGGACGTCGCGAGCCGACATCCCGAGGTCGCGATGGCGGCGGTCATCGGAGTGACGCACGAGAAGTGGGGAGAGCGTCCGCTTCTCATCGTACAGGCGAAGGAGGGCGCATCGCCGACGCGGGAGGGGATCCTTGCATTCCTCGAGGGGCTCGTCGCCAAGTGGTGGATTCCCGAAGAAGTGGTCTTTGTGGACAGTCTGCCGATGGGCGCGACCGGCAAGGTCCAGAAGGCGAAGCTGCGCGAAATGTACGCCGGGGCCTCGCGCTGAGCTGTGACGCGTCCGGCTTACCAGGCTATACCGGCATCGCCTCGACTCCCGAGGCCGATTACGCACCCACCCACGTCCCTTTCCCGCCGAACGCCGCGACCCGGAACGAGCGGCCGCGCTCGGCCGCGAAGCGGACCGCCTTTTCCTGGACCAGTTCGCCGCCGACGTCGATCACGACCTGCCACGACGCGTGCTGGAAGACGGGCGCCCTCGGATCAAGCCTGGGATCCGACGCGTGCACGCCATCCACATCCTTGACCAACCGGCACTCCACCGCGTCGAGCCGATCGGCCAGGAAGAGCGCGGTCATATCCGACCCACCCCGACCGAGCACGGACGGTTCCCCGTCTTCGGACACGCCCAGGAAACCAGGCACGACCAGCACGGGATGGACGTCCAGGAAGCGGCGGATCCTCTCCGCGTCGAGGTCTACCGGATCCGCGTCCAGAACCGGGCCGCGTGTGCGAAGCCCGAGCTTCTCCGCGTCGAGCAGGTGGGCGGAGACGCCCCGCACCGCGAGCGCGATCCCGAGCAGCGCGACCGAGACCGCTTCTCCCGTCGCGAGAAGGCGACTGACCAGGCCTCCGGGCACGACTCCGGGCGTCGTGCACGTGAGGGCCTCGGCGGAGCGCAGCAGCGCGTCGGTCGCGCCCGGAGGCGCCGACACGACAGCCACCACCCGGCGACCTTCGGCCAGCTCCCGCACGACCTCTTCGGCCGCCGCCTTGAATCCTTCGGGCCCCGCGAGTACCGACGAACCGAACTTGAGCACCGACACGGCAACGATTTCGGCTTGCGCTCCCGTCACACCGCGACGCACGCAACCTCCTCGGCCCGATCGAGCGCGCACGCCAGGTCGGCGCTCAGGTCGTCCACGTGCTCGATGCCGACCGACAGGCGCAGGACCCCTTCGTGCACACCCGCTGCCAACCGGGACGGCTCGTCCATCGATGCGTGCGTCATCGTCGAGGGATGCGCGACGTCAGATCG
>JBBSOM010000842.1:0-1878 GCA_038259715.1 Longimicrobiales bacterium | reverse complement strand
TTGCGCTCCAATCGGGACAGCAGGGTCGCCACCGTCGTGAGCGCGAGCGGTCGCGTGTGGACGACGTTTTTCCAAACGTCCTGGGTGCTGGCTTCGCCGTGCTGCCAGAGGACGTGGAGGATCGCGAGCTGTAGTCCGGTGAGTCCGACGGTGTCAGGCACCTGCCACTCCTGCCAGCGGTTGGGGGGTTCCGTGGATATGACGCGCGCTCCACGTAGGGGGTTGCCTGGCCGTCACGCGCCAAGTGGGGCGGGCTCAGCGACCGGCCCACTCCTTCCAGGCTTCCTCGGCCAACCCGACGGTCAGATCGGCTCCCCGGCGGATCAGCGGCGTACGCAGGATCAGGGGCTCCTCCTCCGCGATCTCCATCCAACGTTCGTCGCCGTAGTAGGCCGTTTGGAGCCCGAGCGCGTGGAAGCGCTTCGACGCGCGATCGATGACCGCGTCACCCCCGAACTTCTGGAAGAAGCGACGCAGTTCGCCGCGCGACGGTCCGCGGACCTTGAAGTCCACGAAGTGGGTGTTGATGCGGCGCT
Source organism: Longimicrobiales bacterium (assembly GCA_038259715.1). Taxonomy (GTDB): domain Bacteria; phylum Gemmatimonadota; class Gemmatimonadetes; order Longimicrobiales; family Gaopeijiaceae; genus SZUA-318. Next base: position 1,342 of record JBBSOM010000842.1, on the reverse strand, counting down.
CCTTGAAGAAGCGGAGCGCCTTCCGGGTGTCGGCGTCGTTCTTGACGCCGAAGATCTGAACGTCCATACGGCCAAAGTAGACGCCGCGGAGGTCCGGGTGAAGGCTGCGTCGAACGTCGACCTCAGCGAGTCCGGCTACTCCGCTCGGAGCGACCTCACCGGATCGACGGCCGTGGCCCGCCGCGCGGGAATCCAGCACGCGACGGCCGCGACCCCTCCGAGGAGCACCGCCACCGCCGCGAGCGTTGCCGGGTCCGTCGGCTCGACGCCGTACAGTTGCGACGCGATCGCATGGGTCGCCACCAACGCCACCGCGAGTCCGACAAGGAGCCCGATTCCCACCACGGCCATACCCTGGCGGAGCATGAGGCGCACCACGTCGGGCCCGTTCGCGCCGAGTGCCATGCGGATGCCGATCTCCTGGGTGCGCCTTCGGGCGGCCTGAGCGGTCACGCCGTAGACCCCGACCGCGGAAAGCAACAGCGCCATCGCACCGAAGGCGCCGAGCAGCGTCAGCAGGAACGTCTGCTGCGCCATGGATTGGCCCCACACCTCGCGGAGCGGTCGGACTGTCCCGAAGGGCACGAGCGGGTCCATCTCATGGAGGACGTCCCGCGCCGCGGCCACCGTCTGCGCGACCTCTCCGGTGCTCTCGATGACGAACCAGTCGTTGCGGCCCCAGTCCTGGCGCCGGTTCTCGAACGCCTCGGCCCGTGCCGGCTCCGCGGGGCTGACCTGGAGTTGATCCCCCACGATTCCGATGATCTCGTACCACGGGCTGTCATCAGGATTGGCGGCAGCGGTCCTGTCGTAGGCGATCTTCTGCCCGATCGGGTCCTCGCCAGGGAAGTGCTCGCTCGCGAACCGCTCGTTGATGAGCACGACCAGCGGGGCGTCGGGCCCGTCGTCCGGACCGAACATCCGGCCGCGGATCAGCGGAATGCCGAGCGCATCGAAATAGCCCGGATCGGCGCGGCGGTGCAGGATCTCCAGCCCGACACGTTCAGGAGGCCAACCCTCGGCCTGGAACTGGCTCGACCAACTCGTACCGGCGAGCGGAAGCTGTCCGACCAGGCCCACACGGGTGATGCCGGGCCGCGCCTCCAGGCGCCGCTCGAAGTCGTCCTCGAAGGCCAGCACCTGATCCCGATCGGGGTAGCGCGCTGACGGGATGCCGAACTGCACGGCCACCGCGCCTTGGGTGTTGAAGCCTGGGTCCACGTGCCGTAGAAGCCAGGACGACCGCACCATGAGGCCGGCGCCGACCACGAGCACGAGCGCCAAGCCGACCTCGGCCGCGACCAGCGCGCCGACGGTGCGCATGCCGCTCTGTCCCGCCGAT
>JBBSOM010000841.1:0-1880 GCA_038259715.1 Longimicrobiales bacterium | reverse complement strand
CGCTCGGGGAGATGCACGCCGACCTCTCCGGGCAGAAGTGCTTCACCGGGGAGCGGATAGTCGGAGAGCCACGCGCCGTCGCCTTCTTCATGGAGGTCGCGCTCGTGGTACAGGGCGATCGGCTCGAGGAATACGACCACCCGGCCGCACGCCGCGGCGGTGGCGACGCACCCCCGCAGCATTTTGACCGCTTCGTCGCCTCGGGACGGAGTGGCGATGAGCAGGCCGGGGATGTCCCGGAGTCCCCCGATGCTGTTGTCGTTGTGGAAGTGCCCGCCAAAGCCCTTCTGGTAGGCCAACCCTGCGACACGGATGACCATCGGGTTCCGGTACTGCCCCGAACTGAAGAACTGCAGGGAGGCCGCCTCGCCGCGGATCTGGTCGACCGCGTTATGCACGTACGCGAGGTACTGGATCTCCGGAATGGACAGGAAGCCCGACATTGCGGCCCCTTGCGCGAGTCCGAGGATCGTGGTCTCGTCGAGTTGGGTGTCGAACACCCTTCCCTGGCCGAAGCGCTTCTGCAGACCCGCGGTGACGTAGTAGACGCCTCCTTTGCGTCCCACGTCTTCCCCGAAGACGAGGATTTCGGGCCGGCGCAGCATCTCGTCGGCGAGGCCTGCGCTCAGGTGCGCGGCCATTGTCCGCTTGACCGGGGCGGTGGCAAGCTCGGGCGCCTCATCCCCCCACAGGGCGCTTCGTGCACCCGCCTCCGGCGTGGCGCAGGCGGAGGCGCGTACGGCCGGTTCGTCCCAGGGAGCGAGTGGCGCCATCACCGCCTCGGCTGTCGCCAGCTGTCCCCGTGTCGCGGCATCTTCGCCGGCAGCACCCACACGGACGCGGATGCGTGCGACGATCTCCTGGAGTTGGGCCGGGGTCGCGGCTCCCGCTTCGATGAGACGGCGCGCGTTGAGGACCAGCGGATCCTTCGCCTCGATCTCCCGGATCTCGGCCGCACTCCGGTACGCGGTTTCGATGTCGCTGCCCGCGTGTCCCCACAAGCGCTGCATGGCCAGGCGCAAGAAGACGGGAACGCGACGGGACCGGCACACGTGGATCGCCTGCTCGACCCCGTCCCAGACGTCGTCCATCTCGCCCTCCGCGTCGAAGAAGCGCAGGTAGCGCAGTCCGCTGAAGGACTCTGTTATCCATCGCTGGGGCGTTTCCACGGAGATGCCGATCCCGTTGTCTTCGCAGACGAAGAGGATCGGCATCGGATTGCCACGCCGCAGGCCGTAGCGGGCGGCGTTGATACCGCTCAGCGCCGTCGCATGGTTGGCGGACGCGTCTCCGAAAGAACACATCACGATCGCGTCTTCCGGCAGCCCCGGATCGTGCCCGAGACGGCGCGACCGACCCAGCGCGAAGGCCATGCCCACCGCCTTCGGAAGGTGCGATGCGATCGTGCTCGTCTGCGGTGGCACGCGGAGCGGGTGACTGCCCCATACCTTGTGACGCCCCTGGGAGATCGGGTCGTCCTTCGAGCCACAGATCGACAACATCGTGTCGAGGACGGGATCGACCTCGGGCAGATGGCGCGAGCGAGCCATCATGAAGCCGCCCGAGCGGTAGTGCAAAAAGGCCGGATCCGTCGGCCGGAGTTGCGCGCCCAGGATCGCGTTCTGTTCGTGGCCCGCGCTGGAGATCGTGTAGTAGGAAAGCCCCCGGGCCTTCAGGCGGCGGGACGCGGCGTCCGTGCTCCGGCTCGAGACCTGATCCTCGAAGAGTCGGCGCGCCGCCCGGGCCGTTAGCGTCGATCCCGTTCGAAGTGGTTCGTCGTCCGCCAGGAGTCGCGACGCCGTGGTGGCCCCGGCGAGCGTGGCGTCGAGGTTGTTTTCGGCTGCGGTGACACGATCCGTGGACAAGGATTGAACTCCTGG
>JBBSOM010000840.1:0-1884 GCA_038259715.1 Longimicrobiales bacterium | reverse complement strand
CTGCACGCAGCAGTAGTCGAACTCGATGCCCTGGCCGATCCGGTTCGGTCCGCTGCCCAGGATCACGATCTTGTCACGGTCCGAGGGTTCGCTTTCCGACTCGTCCTCATAGGAGGAGTAGAAGTACGGCGTCTGGGCCGGAAACTCACCGGCGCACGTATCCACCACGTTGAAGGTGGCATGGATGTCGAGCTCCCAGCGCAGAGCGCGGATGTCGGCCTCCGTCATGCCGCGCAACTCGGCAAGCTGACGATCGCTGAAGCCCTCCCGCTTCATATGACGCAGCATATCCGGCGTGATCGCGGGCGCAACTGCCCAGGCCCGCTCATTCTCCAGGATCTGGGTGAGCTGGTCCAGGAACCACGGGTCGATCTTCGTCGCCTCGAAGATATCTTCGTTCGTGAGGCCTGCCTCCATGGCGCGCTTGAGCTGGAAGGGGCGACTCGGCGTCGGGCGGCGGAGCGCGGAGAGGAGGGCCTCGGGTTCGTCCGAATCGAGGCCGTCGTCCTCGAGCCGCTTCCCCCTCACCCACCCATACCGTCCGATCTCCAGGCCGCGGAAGCCTTTCTGCCACGCCGAGCGCAAGGTGCGCCCGATGGCCATGGTCTCACCCACGGACTTCATCTGCACGCTCAACGTGTCGTCGACCTCCGGGAACTTCTCGAAGGCGAAGCGCGGAATCTTGACCACCACATAGTCCAGCACGGGCTCGAAGGAGGCCGGAGTTGTCTTCGTGATGTCGTTGGGCAGTTCATTCAGGTTGTAGCCGACCGCGAGCTTGGCTCCGACACGCGCGATCGGGAATCCTGTCGCCTTCGAGGCGAGTGCGGACGAACGGGACACACGCGGGTTCATCTCGATGACGAGCATGTCGCCGTTCTCGGGGTTCACGGCGAACTGGATGTTGCACCCGCCGGCCTCCACCCCGATTTCCCGGATAATGGCGATGGCGGCGTCGCGCATCTTCTGGTACTCGACGTCCGAGAGCGTCTGGGCGGGAGCCACCGTGATCGAATCGCCGGTGTGGACGCCCATCGGATCGAAGTTCTCGATCGAGCACACGATGATGACGTTGTCCGAGCCGTCGCGCACCACCTCGAGCTCGTACTCCTTCCATCCGATCACCGAACGGTCGATGAGGACCTCACGGATCGGCGACGCGTCGAGCCCCCTCTTCACGGCGAGTTCGAATTCCTCGCGGTTGTACGCGATCCCCCCGCCCGTGCCACCCATGGTGTACGAAGGCCGGATGATGGCGGGGTATCCGGTGTCTTCGATAATCCGGAACGCGTCGTCCAGCGACTTGGCAAAGCCTCCGTGAGGCACTTCGAGGCCGATGCGGACCATGGCCTCCGTGAAGTCCTCGCGGTCCTCCGCCATCTGGATGGAACGCTCGTTGGCGCCGATCAGCTCGACGCCATGCCTGGCCAACACCCCGCTGCGGTGGAGGTCCATCGCGATGTTCAGCGCGGTCTGCCCTCCCATGGTGGGGAGGAGGGCATCCGGCTTCTCGCGCTCGATCACCTTCTCGACCCAATCGGCGGTGAGCGGCTCGATGTACGTCCGATCGGCCAGGTCGGGATCGGTCATGATCGTGGCGGGATTCGAATTCACCAGGACGACGCGGTATCCCTCTTCCTTGAGCGCGCGAACCGCCTGGGTCCCGGAGTAGTCGAACTCGCACGCCTGACCGATGATGATCGGTCCGGAGCCGAGGATCAGAATGGTTTCGAGATCGTTGCGTCGAGGCACGGCTAGGCGTCTGTCCGGGAATCAGGATCGGAGCACCGCCGACGCCGGACCGCGTCCCCTGCCCGGTCGCGATAGGGGGAGGGCACCCCGCTAGTCACGCTTACCGGACTCCTTACGGATCGCGGTCGTGAG
>JBBSOM010000839.1:0-1887 GCA_038259715.1 Longimicrobiales bacterium | reverse complement strand
CGGTGAGTCGGGCGTGAACCTTGCCAAGCCAGCCGTAGCGAGATGGCGCGCCTGTGCGCAGATACCCACGGCGTCCGGCCCAATGCAGACAGGCTGCCAGTGTCCAAGGAGCCAGGCCGCATGGACGGCCAGGATCACGGGAAGGATCAAACGCGTGGGGAGTGCCCCCGCCCTCACGGCTGTTCGGGAATGCGCCGCCACCAGTTGCACCTTCCGCCTACCGATGCACGCCGGACGTGTCGGGCTTGGCCGCCGCCCGTTCCTTGTCGCGGCGGGCGCGGATCGCCTTGGCCCGCTCCTTCCACGAGTCCCGCATCGCCCCCGTGGCCTTGCCGCGCTCGATCTCGTCCCATACCCAGGCGTTCCGCCTGAACTCGTCACGGCGACCGACAGGGAGCCCGAAGCTCAGCGGAAACGGTACGGTGATGTCCCCCAGGTACAGCTTTCCGTCGGCGACGCCCCACTTCCGACCCTGCTTGTCGGTCTTCGTCCAGTCGGTCAGGGCGCGATCCTGAGCGAGCGCCGCCTGGATGGAGTCCTGCCACTCGGCCACCCGGCCGGACATGTCCAATTTCAGACGCTGCTCGAGGGTCAGTTGGTTCAGAGCTTCGTCCAGGGGAGCCCAGAGACGGGGGTCCACCAGATGCGGGCGGAGCCGCTCGGCCGCACTGGGGCCCGGCGCCACGAAGCCACGGACCGTCGGATCCGAAACGTCGGGAACGCCGGGTTCGATGGCCGGTCGTTCGGTCGGTTCCACTTCCCTGGGTTGGGCGGGCCGGACCCTCTCGCCGGCATCCTCGACGGGCTCGATCCGGATCACGCGCATCTCGGGCGCGCCGCCACCGCCCCTGTCGGTGACGAAGAACGGAATCGGTGCGGCGACCTTCACCGGCCGCATCCGCGGGTACAGCACGATCACGAGCGCGTGCAGCACCACAGAAATACCCAGGCCGACCTGGAGCGCCCTTCGATAGGACGCACCGGGGCGTCGGGAGCCGGCGCCCCGGTCCGAACGCGGGGCCGCGCTGCCGGCTGGATCAATCATGCTCCTTCGTAACCCGCGCCGGGGAGGCGGTTCCGGCGTCCACGTGGGTCTGTCCGGTACTCTAGAGCACTCTCGCGAGCCGGGATGCGGCCTCCTCCAGTCGCTCTTCGGGAACCGTGAGCGCGATGCGGAAAAAGCCCTCGCCGCCGTCGCCCAGGCCGGCTCCGGGCAGCACCATGACCCCTTCCTCGTCGAGGCAACGACGCGCGAAGTCGCTGGACGGCTCGTTCGTTGGGACGGGAATCCACAGGTACATGGTTGCCCGAGGCACCGTGACTTCGTACCCCGCTCGGCGCATCGCGGACACGGCGCGGTCGCGACGCCCCTGGAACACGGCCACGTTGCCGGGCACCCAGTCCTCCCAGCTCCGGAGCGCCGCGGCTCCGGCGGCCTGGACCGCGAGGAAGGCCCCGGTGTCCACGAACGTCTTCACCTGGGTGAGCGCGCTGATGAGGGCAGGGTTCCCCACGGCCCACCCCAGGCGCCACCCGGTCATGTTGTACGTCTTCGACAGGGAGTGGAACTCGATGGCGACGTCCCGCGCGCCCTCGAACTGCAGAACGCTCGGAGGGCGGTATCCGTCGAAGGCGATCTCAGAGTATGCGTGGTCGTGCACGAGCACCACGTCGTGTTCGCGGCAGAAGTCGATTGCCTGCCTGAAGTAGGCGTCGGGTGCCGACGCGGCGGTGGGGTTGTTCGGGTAGTTGAGGAAGAGCATCCGCGTCCGGGCGACGACGTTCTCCGGAAGGCGGTCGAGCGGAACGAGAAAGTCGTTCTCGGGCCGCAACGGGACCATGCACGGGTCCCCGCCGGCCAGAAGGGTGCCGCCACGGTACGCCTGG
>JBBSOM010000838.1:0-1888 GCA_038259715.1 Longimicrobiales bacterium | reverse complement strand
TCTTCCGGGCCGCATGTCGCCGCGTCCCAGCAAATCATATTCGCCCCGTACGCGGACGAATTCGCTCTGCCACCACGTGAGCGTGGGGCTCAGGAGCCAGGCGGTCTCATCCGGGTTGCGGGGGTTCTCGGTCCAGTCGAAACGACCCCCCGCCAGCCACTGCTGGCCCAGACGGGTTTCCGCCATCGTGTAGTAACCTTTCGCGCTCCGGGTGAGGTGTTCGCCGTCAACGGTCACCAGCCCGTCCAGGATCATGGTCCCGGCCCTGACGTTGAGGCTGCGGTACAACGACCGCGCCGGCGGCCGCCACGTGAAAGAGACCTCGGCGCCGTAGAGGTTCCGGTCGAAGAGATTCGTCTCGTCTTCGTACGACCCGTTGAGCCAGCTCAGGCTCAGGTCCAGATCCCACGCGGGCGACAGTACCCAGAACGCGTTCAGGTTTCCGAGCAGGGACGGGCGTGAGGACGTCCCGAACAGGTTCTCGTTCTCGCTGCGCGTCACCTCACCGGTCAGCGTATAGGTGCCGACGCTCCCTCCCACCGGCACGAGCCAGTGCGCGGACAGGCCGGTCTGGCCCAGTGGCTCCTCACCGATGAACGCCAGGCCGGGCAGGGACCGGCTCTGGAAGGGGTACGCGTGCGAGTGCCAGCGGTTGAGCTGACCGAATTGCTGATAGAAGTGGCCGAGCTTCAGCCCGATGCTGCCAGGCAGGCTGACCCACTCGACGTATCCTTCCTCGACGCTGAAGCCGCCGCCCTCTTCTTCTCCGTGCGCGTCCGTGAACGGCACGATCTCACCCCCGCCTTCATGTCGGGAGATGAAGGCTTTGGCGCGCGAGAACGGGTCGAGGTTCGACACGATCGAAAGCTCGAACTCCCGAGGAAAGAAGTTGTCTTCGTTCGCGCTTCCCTTGGTGATCTGTGCGAAGAGGTCTCCGGTCAGGCTGATCTCGGGATTCATCGACTGGAGGGAGCGCTGGCGTCCGACAAACTCCTTCGCTTCGGTTTCGCCGGGCTTCGGGGGAGTTTCCCCCCCACCGGCGGCAGCCGCCGCTGCTGCCGCCGCGCGCAGCTTGCCCAGAGCGTCCTGGGCCCCCGCCGCCTCGGTCGGTCTTCCTTCCGCGGTCAGGCGGGCGACCTCGCGACGAAGGCTGTCCACCATGGCGGCAAGGCGTTGGATCTGTATGCGGAGGGAGTCAGCCTGGGGGGGAGCCTGCTGTGCGGCAGCTCCTTGTGCCAGAATGCCGAATGCGGCGGCCAGAAGGATTCCCGTAAGGATGTTCCGACGGCGGGACGTACGTGCTCTCACGATGCGTCTCTCCCATGAACATGGAATGTCTGAAATGCCGGACGCCCATAGCGGGCGTCGCGGGTTCGATCCGGCTGCTTGAGGCAGCCATCAGTGGATCGTCAGACGGAGGGAGGCGCTCTTGTGGGGTGGCCTTCGCGAGTCGCTCGCCAGTAGGTGAACGAGAGCCCGCTGTCGCGGGCGCCGGCAAGGACGCGAAGGACGGGGTAGTAGACGGAGGGCTGGGCCGGCAGCGAGAGGTTCGCGCCAACCTGAGTACAGATGGTATGGTCGTGCGAGGGAGCGCACACGCCCGCATGATGCGCGCTCTCCCACCGCTCCTGGTGGTCGAGGTCCGCGCGTTCCAGAATGGGCACCGCGACGCTCAGAACCACCATGAGCGTCTTCAACCAGGCCGTGAAGCCCCGACGGATGCACCGATTTCCAAGGTTCATGAGTGCACGGAGCGTACCCGGATCCCTGAACCCTGTCAAACGATTTCTTTTGTGCCGCACAGCCGGATGGGGTATATTGTCCGTGCGTGTCGGAGGGCTCCTTTATTGAGCCAACGTTTCTGAAGCCGGGACCGACTCCTGGTCCG
>JBBSOM010000837.1:0-1890 GCA_038259715.1 Longimicrobiales bacterium | reverse complement strand
CTTCTGGCCACCGCCACCCTGGCTTGCGGCGCCCGGACCGACAAAGCCGTTGACCCCGACCGCCTGGATCTGCTGGGCAGGCGTCCGTTCAGTCCGCTGCCCAAGCCCGACTTCACGCTCACGGACACCGAGGGCCGCCCCTTCTACTTCCGGAACGAGACCGACGGGCACATCACCCTGCTCTACTTCGGCTATACCTACTGCCCGGACGTGTGTCCGCTGGAAATGTCGACGCTCGCCGCCGCGCTCCCCGAGCTTTCCCCGGAGGTCCGCGCGCGAATCCGGGTGGTCTTCGTCTCCGTGGACCCGGACCGGGACACACCGGAACGCCTTCACGAGTGGCTGTCCTCCTTCGATCCATCTTTCGTGGGGCTCAGGGGGACGACGGAGGAGGTCGCCCAGGCGCTCGACTTCTACCACTTCCCTGCCCCCAAACAGAGCGGTGAGCCGGATGGATACACCGTCAGCCACCCCGCCAGCATGTACGCCTTCACCCCGGACAATCTGGGCCGAGGGATGTACGGGACGGAGACGACCAAGGCCGTCTGGGTTCATGACCTGAACGTGATGGCCGACCACGACTGGTCGCGCGCCGAGGCCGCAGCGGCCGCGACGAGCGCGTCCCCGTCGACTCAGGACAGCGCGGACAGCGCCGAAGCGCGACCGCTGGCCACTGCCGGGGACGTCGACATCCTGGATGCATATCTGCCTCGCCCCGCCGCGGGGAACGTCACCGCGCTCTACCTGACCCTGCGCAATGGTGGCGCCGCGCCCGACACGCTCCTCGGGATCTCGGCCAATTTCGCGGCGCGGGGCACGCTTCACGACATGACGATGGTAGGGGGCGAAACGCGCATGGGTCCTCTGGTGGGTGGATTGGCCCTGCCGCCGGGTCAAACCGTCGCGCTCGAGCCGGGAGGACGACACGGGATGCTCGAGGGCCTGACAAAGGAGCTCGAGCCGGGCAGTACCGAGCTGGTGGTTCTCCGCTTCGCGCGTGCCGGCCCCATCGCGGTGCCGGCGCGCGTCGTCCGCTATGAGGATCTGGTGCGGTGAGCCGGTCGGCGCCGGCGACCGACGCCCCACGCCCCCTATTGATCCCGAGTAGCGTCGTTCCTAGCTTTGTTGGCTTGGTACATCGCAACCGTACATTTCCGCGCCCGAGAGACGCATGCCGAACATCAAGAGCGCCACGAAGCGTATGGAGCTCAGCCGCTCCGCCCGAAGCAAGAACCGGGCTCAGCGCTCGCGTATCCGCACCGCCATCAAGCGTGTTCGCGCGGCGGACAATGCCGAAGACGTGAAGGCCCGCTTCCTCGAGGCCCAGGCCATCCTGGATCGCGCGGCGGACCGCCGTCTGATTCATCCGAACGCCGTCGCGCGCCTCAAGGGGCAACTCCAGCGCCACGTCAACGTGGTGTCGGGCTGACGCGAAGCGTCCGCAGGACCTCTCCCGCCGTTCAGCCCTCGAATACCACCCGCCCGCCCACGATCGTGTAGCGGGCGCGCCCCTCGAGTTCCCAACCCGCGAACGGTGTATTCCGGCTCCGGGAGCGGAAGCTCCGCGGGTCCACCGTCCACCTCGCCTGCGGATCGAAAACCGTCACGTCCGCGACCGAGCGCTCGGTCAGCGTGCCGCCCGGGAGCCCGAACGCACGCGCCGGCTGGCAGCTCATACGATCCACGAGGGTCGGAAGGTCGATGACGCGCTCTCCCACCACATGCGTGAGCATGAGCCCGAGCGCCGTCTCAAGACCGACGATTCCATTCGGCGCGTCCGTGAAGGCGGCCTCCTTTTCGTCGTAGTGATGCGGCGCGTGGTCGGTGGCCACGATGTCGAGCGTTCCGTCGGCGAGGCCCGCCCGGACCGCATCGCGGTCCTCCGCGGTG
>JBBSOM010000836.1:0-1892 GCA_038259715.1 Longimicrobiales bacterium | reverse complement strand
TCCCGAGGCTCTCGTGACGTCCGGTCCGCGTCGCATCTTTCTGGCATTCGCCGCGTTCGGCGCTCTCGTTGCGCCGGCGGGCGTCACCGCACAGTCGTCCCCCCTCGTGGTCGAAGTCCGCGCCGGATCATCGATCCCGGTGGGGGCATTCGTCGACGGTGCGGCGCCGGGCGAGGGTACGAGCGCCGCCGCGTCCTTCGGGGTCGACTTCGCGCTGTCCGGGGCGGGGCGACGCACGGTCTACGTGGGCTTCAGCCAGCAGCGCTTCGGGTGCCGCGCGGCCGGCTGCCCCGAGGGCGGCCGCTACGTCGCCACGTCCCTGGACGCCGGGCTCCGGATCAGTCTGCGAACGCGGGGCCCGGTGAACCCGTGGCTCCGACTCGGCGGCGTGACGATGCGCGTGGAGGCCCCGGGTCTCCGCGGCGCGGACGCAGGGGTCTCGGACCGAGGATACGGCGGAGAGGTGGGGCTCGGCGTGTACGTCGGCGCGTGGAGCGCCGTCGCCTTCAACCCGGGCGTCCGCTTCACCACCGCCAAGGTCGGGCTCCCGGGCGGCTCCGACGTCCGCCTGCGCTACGTGGTGGCGGACCTGGGGCTTTCCCTGGCGTTCTGATGATCCGACGCCTGGCCTCGGCACTGGTCCTCGGGGCCGTTCTGCTCACGGCGGCGACACCGGTGCACGCCGAGGTCTTACGGGTCGTGATCGAACGGCGCGAAGACGTCCTGGGCGGTCGCGTCTGGGGAACGGTGGGCGCGTACGAGAAGCTCACAGGGCGGATCTACTTCGCGTTCGACCCTGAGAATCCTGCGAACGCCGCGATCGTCGACCTGTCCCTGGCGCCCCGGAACGCCGACGGGAAGGTCGAGGCCTGGGCCGAGTTCATGGTCCTTCAGCCGAAGAACGCAGACAAGGCGCGTGGCGTGGCCTGGCTCGAGGTGAGCAATCGAGGCGGCAAGGCCTCGCTTCGGTATTTCAATGCCGCCTCGACAGCGGCGCTCGACCCCTCCCGCCCGGAAGACTTCGGAGACGGCCTCTTCTTCGCGGAGGGGCTCTCGATGATCTGGGTGGGGTGGCAGTGGGACGTCCCCGAGCAGGGAGGGCTCGTGCGACTGCACGTCCCGTTCGCCCGCGGGCCGAACGGGCCGATCTCTGGACTCGCGCGCTCGGATTGGGCCGTGGATGAAGCCGTGGACGTGCTGGACCTGGGGCATCGGGGCCATCGGGCCTATACGGCTTCCGACCCCGACGATCTGGCCAACGTTCTGACCGTGCGGGACGGGCGGGACGCTCCACGCCAGGTCGTGCCGCGGGACACATGGCACTTCGTGGCCGGGCCGGACAGTGCCGACGGAGGACGCCTGGCGCGCGTCGTGCTGGAAGGCGGATTCCAGCCCGGTCGGATCTACGAGTTGGTCTACCGGGCCGAGGATCCCCGCTTGGTGGGCCTTGGGCTCGCGGCCATCCGGGACGTGGCCTCGTACGTGAAGTACTCTTTGGACAGCGAATTCCGGGCGGAGCGCGTCGTCGCGTTCGGCGTGTCGCAGACCGGCAGGTTCCTGCGCCACTATCTCTACCAGGGATTCAACACCGACGAAGGGAGCCGGAAGGCCCTCGACGGTATGCTCGTGCACGCGGCCGGAGCAGGGCGGGGGAGCTTCAACCATCGCTTCGCACAGCCCTCCCGCGACGCGCACCGGTACTCGGCGTTCTTCTACCCGACCGACCTCTTCCCCTTCACGAGCGCGGAGCAGACGGACCCCGTCACGGGCCGCCAGGACGGGCTCCTGTCGCACACCTCTCCGGACAACCAGCCGCTCATCTTCTACACGAACTCGGGCTACGAGTACTGGGGCCGGGCGGCCTCGCTGATCCATACGTCGCCCGACGGCAC
>JBBSOM010000835.1:0-1901 GCA_038259715.1 Longimicrobiales bacterium | reverse complement strand
TGGTTCCGGCTCGATTTCGCCTGGGACGGCGGCGGTTTCGGATTCATCCCCGACGGCCGCCTCCCCGTCCTCTACAGTCGCGTCTTCGCCCTCGACACCCTCGAGGCCCTCGACCTCCGCGAGCAGGTCCCCCTGCGCGGGGCCTTCGACCTCCGGCCCCACCTTCTCGCTGTCTTGCCTCTTCCGCTTACTCACGATCCGGCAGCCTCCGCCCGCACCCAATCCAGGTATGGTGCGTGCCCGTCGTCTACGGTCAACGTCAACACCTCCGGCACGTCATAGGGGTGTAGTTCGACCACGCGCGCGCGCACCGCTTCCACCTGCTCACGGGTCGTCTTGACGACGATCAGCACCTCCGTGTCCCGGCGCACCTCCCCCTGCCATCGGTAGAGCGATACGACCCCGGACACGATGTTCGCGCACGCGGCGAGTCGTTCTTGCACCAGTGCGCGACCGAGAAGTTCCCCGGTCGCCGCGTCGGGCGCCGCGACCAGAATCGTACGGACGTCGGTTGACATGGTCCTCGAACGGGTCAGCGGATCGTTGCGTCCGCGGCCTCGTCACCATAGAAGTCGTCGATGAGATCCTTGAAGCGCTCCTGGATCGCGCGACGCTTCACCTTCAGCGTCGGCGTCATGAGACCGTTCTGGATCGAGAATTCGTCCTCGAGAAGCGCGATCTTCTTCGGGCGCTCGAACGACGCGAGGCCGTCCAACTCTCCCGCGACCTGCTCCTCCATGTGCTTGATCACCCGGGGCTCGTGCAACAGATCCGCCCGATCGACCCACATGATCCCCTTCTCGCCGGCCCATGCCTCCAGCTTGGTGAACGTCGGCACCACCAGCAGGGACACGAATTTTCGCCGGTCCCCCACCAGAACCGCCTGCTCTACGTAGGGGTTGGCCTTGAGGCGGTTCTCGATGGGCTGAGGCGCGACGTTCTTACCGCCGGCGGTGACGATGAGGTCCTTCTTCCGGTCCGTGATTCGAAGGAAGCCATCCTCGTCGAGCTCTCCGACGTCTCCGGTGTGGAACCACCCGTCCCCGTCGATCACGGCGGCCGTGTCCTCGGGACGGTTGTAGTATCCCTTCATCACCTGCGGGCCGCGCACGAGTATTTCGCCATCCTCGGCGACGCAGACCTCCGTGCCCCGTACCACTTTGCCCACGGTTCCGATCCGGAGGTCCTCCAGCGTGTTCACGTTGGTCACGGGGCTCGTCTCGGTGAGCCCGTATCCCTCGAGAATCGTCAACCCGATCGAGTAGAAGAACCGCGCGAGCGCCGGAGCCAGCGGCGCCCCGCCGCTCACGAAGAAGCGTAGCTTCCCACCGAGCGTCGCGCGCACCTTGGTGAAGACCAGACGGTCGGCCGCCGCGTACTGGAGGGCCAGGAAGCCGCCGGGGCGGCGTCCTCGTAAGCGGACCTCGGCGGCCCGGTCCGCCACGTCGATTGCCCAGTCGATGATGGCCTTCTTGAGGCCCCTCGCCTCCATCACGCCGTTGTAGATCTTTTCGTACAGACGCGGTACGGACACCACCACGGTCGGGCGGATGACCTGCATGTCCTCCACTACGCTGTGGATCGAGCGCGGGTAGGCGATGGTGGCACCCATGTGGATGAACAGGTAGTCCACCATACGCTGGAAGATGTGCGACAGAGGCAGGAAGCTCGCCTCCGTGTCCTTCGGGGTCACGGCCAGGGCGCCGGAACACGCTTCCACGTTCGATCCGATGTTGCCGTGGGTGAGCATCACACCCTTCGGGTCACCCGTGGTCCCGGACGTGTAGAGGATCGTGGCCACATCGTCCGGCCCCACCTGGAGCGCACGCCGGCGGAATCCGGCGAGACCCAGGGCCTCGGCGTGGGGTTCGCCCGCCTTCAGGAAGGCGTCCCAGGAGATG
>JBBSOM010000834.1:0-1922 GCA_038259715.1 Longimicrobiales bacterium | reverse complement strand
GCGCGCCGGAGCACATCCACGACCGACTCCACACCCCAACGCCGGTGGGTCGGGTCCTCCCGGTCCGCCGCCCACACCCGAGCGTACTCCGTATCCGGCCCCAGTTCCAACGCGCCGAAGTCCCGCTCCGCCAGGCGCTCGTCCACGCTCGGCGCCACGCCGAGCAATCCGGCGACCACATCCGCGGACTCACGTGCCCTGAGCAAGGGCGAACAAAGCAGCGAGAAAGGTGCCCGGAGCGATCCTTGTGCAAGCGCATCCTGCACGGACCGGCGTAGCTGGTCACGGCCCGACGACGTGAGGCCGTACGCTTCGCCCGCATGCTCGAGTCGGCTGGCGATCACGCCCTGGTCATTCGCGACGCTCCGGCCATGGCGTACAACGATCAGATGAGGTTCGGGCATCGACTTGGCGCGAATGGGAAGATGCTGGTCCACGGAGCGAATCGCTTAGGCCTCCACGAACCCTGATATATCGCAGGTGACCTTCCTGCTGAAAGGTGCGACCCATGAAGGAGCGGGAAACCCTCGTGCATCGTCTGAGAAGGACCCGGGCGAGCTTCTTGAATCTGTTCGGCCGAAACGACGCCGACCGATGGAACCAGGCTTTCGCGGAAGGACAGTGGACCCTTCTGGATTCGCCGCACCAATGCCCGCGCCACTACGTGATTGCCGGGATGCTCCGCGCGACCGGAGGGGTCGACGCCGGCGTGCTGGACGTGGGATGCGGCACCGGGGCGCTCGTTCCCCACCTCCCGGCGAACGTGACCCGGTACGTCGGCATCGACATCGCGTCGGAGGCGGTACGCATCTGTCGAGACAAGCATCTCCCGGCACCGGGGCGGAGCTTCGAGACGGCGGCATTCGACGCCTACGTGCCCTCCGAGCCCTTCGATGTGATCGTTTTCAACGAGATGCTATACTACTATCCAGTGGGCCAGATTCCCGAAGTGCTCGCCCACGCTCGAAGCGTCCTGAAGCGCGGCGCCGGTACAATCATCGTTTCCGTGCACAACCGGAGCGTGAAGCGGTTCCACGTGTGGCGGGCTCTGGCCGCCAACATGTCGGCGGTCGAGGCCACGGTGGCGTCGAATCGAATGACCGGACTGTCTTGGCGCATCGTGCGGTACCCGTCGTGATGCTGGAGAAAGGTCCCGGTCGCTACGCTCCTTGGGAGGGGGATGCCCATGGTGGCTTCAACGAAGGAGATCGTCGGTGCCCGCGCCGCGTGTCGTCAGTGAGTTGCCCGGCCCTGAAAGCCGGCGTCTCCGGGAGCGTGAGTCCGCGCACATCGCCCCGGGTTTCCAGGCGATCGCGGCCTACGCGGGAATCGCCGTGGATCACGGACACGGTTGCGATGTCTTCGACGTGGACGGGAACCGCTTCCTGGACCTTGCCGCGAGCATCTGTGTCGCCGCTCTCGGGTATGGCCATACCCGGTACCTGAAGGCGCTTCACGAGCAGTTGGACCGCATCCACGCCGGGTCTTTCACCACCGAAGCGCGCGTGCGGGCCATCGAGCAGGTGGTCGATCTCGCGCCCGAAGGCCTGTCCCGACTTCAGCTCTACTCGGGAGGATCGGAAGCGGTCGAGAGCGCCATGCGGCTCGCGCGCGCTTTCACCGGAAAGTTCGAAACTCTTTCGTTCTGGGGCGGCTTCCACGGCAAGACGACCGGGGCCCTGGCGCAAATGGGCAGCGACTTCAAGCACGGGCTCGGCCCCCTTCCTTCGGGCGCGCACCTTACGCCCTACGCCGACTGCGCGCGTTGCCCGTTCGGCACCACGTACCCCGAGTGCGGACTGCTCTGCGTCGAATTCGCCCGCGACAAGATCCGGCATGAGACCACGGGAAGCCTGGCCGCGATCCTGGTCGAACCCATGCAGGGGACCGCGGGCAACGTGATCCCACCGCCGGACTTCCTG
>JBBSOM010000833.1:0-1924 GCA_038259715.1 Longimicrobiales bacterium | reverse complement strand
CCGAGCAAGCGCGGGAAGGTGCCGTACCCGCGAGGGTGCGGCGAACTCTCCGACAGTGGGCCGTAGGGCGCGTAGGCTCCGCCGTCGGAGCAGATGGCTCCGAGCGGATGAGCCACGAGCTTCTCGACGTTCTCCTCGCCCATGCCGTGACCGATCATCCCAACGCTCCCGCCGTTCTGCTCGAGAAGCTGGAGGGTCAACTCGTACGGATCGACGCCCCGCTCCCGGGCCAGGTCTCCCATCAGCCGGCCCTTGGCCCAGGTGGCGTCGCCCGCCGACGTGATCTGGACGGCGTTCCAGTCCCCGAGCAGAGCGACCTTGTCGCGGCACGCCTTCTCCAGGCGCGCGGCCGTCGCGGGGTCGCGCAGCCGCTTCAGAAAAGCGTCACTCCCGCCCGCGCGCATGGCCGTGGGAAAAAGGTTCGACAGCCCCGTCTGATAAGCGGTGTAGGGGTAGACGTCGAAGGCGGTCACCACGCCGTCCGCCCGCGCCTTTTCGATCAGGTCGAGGACCGCGTCCTCCTTCCAGTAGTTGCGCTGGCCCTGCGCCTTGAGGTGTGAGATCTCGACGGGCACGCCGCCGAGCCGGCCGACGAAGATGGCCTCCTCCACCGCGGCGAGGAGCTGGTCGTCCTCATTCCGCATATGCGACGCGTACGGGTAGCCGGAGCCTTTCAACACGGACGCCAGCTCTCCCAACTCGGCCGAGTTCGCAAACCCCGATGGCGTGTACTCGAGGCCGCTGGACAGCCCCACGCACCCGCCGTTCATGGCCTGGCGCACCTCTTCCTTCATGCGGGACACTTCCGCTTCCGTGGCGGGGCGGTCCTCGTTGCCCACCACCAGCCCGCGCACCGTGCCGTTCCCGATCATGCTCGCCACGTTCACCGCGGGCTTCAGCCGATCGATGCCCTTCAGGAATCCCGGGGGGTCACGGAAGTCGATGTCCGCCCCGTATCGGCTCCGGTAGCGCTCCCGCGTCCGTTGGTACTCATCGTCGGACATCGGGCCGACGGAACTGCCGTCTTGCCCGACGATCTCGAGCGTTACGCCCTGCCGGATACGGCTCTCGGCCTTCGGCTCGATGAAGAGCGACATGTCGGCGTGGGAGTGGATGTCGATAAAGCCCGGCGCCAGCGCGAGTCCGCGCAGGTCCAACTCCTCGGCGCCGGCCCCGAGGTTGGGGCCGACCTCGGTAATCCGGTCACCCGTGACGGCGACGTCCACCTCACGGCCGGGAGCGCCGCTTCCGTCGAAGACGGTGGCGCCGCGCAGCACGAGGTCGGCTCGGCGAGCGCGCCCGAGCAGCACCCCAGGAAAGGCGAGCGCGCCGGTGGCGGCCAGCGACGAGTTTCGAGCGAACGTGCGGCGGTCCATGGTCATCGATCAGGGTCCCAGCAGCCCGTGGTGGAAGTGATGCGGATTCAGACGCTCTGGCGCGCGGTTCCGGAGTGGCTGCCTACCCTCGGCGCACCCGACCGGGTTCGAGGCCCCCGGCGTGCAGGATCTTCTCCTGCAAGCGGGCGGCCTCCTCATCGGTGAAGTCCAGCACGCGGTGGATCGCCTCGGAAATTTTGTCGTACTCTTCACTCGGGAAGTCGCTGCCCTCCGCGTGGCGTAGGGCCCCGCGCAATTCCTCTACTTCGCGCTCCGCCTTCTCGGCCGCGCGACGCAGCCGATTCAACGCCTTGCGGGCCTCGGACTCGGCGGTGCTCACCGGCCGTCTCGCTCGATGCGTCCGTTCCTAATCACCAGTCGGATCCTCCTGAACGGTCGGAACACAAGTTGAGCCAACATGTCCCCACCAACCCCTGCCAGCAATGCCGGACACGGAACGATTCGTGAGCAAGGGGTACGGCAGGATCTATGGATGAACGCTTCGAGATTCTGGTTGTGGGTGCGGGTCCGTGCGGGATCGCGGTGGG
>JBBSOM010000832.1:0-1928 GCA_038259715.1 Longimicrobiales bacterium | reverse complement strand
GTACACGGTCGTCGCCACCGTGACGACGGTGGATCGCGCCAAGACCATCGCGGTCGATCCCGTGACCCACACGGCGTACCTCTTCCAGCCCGAGTACGGGCCGCCCCCGGCCGACGCGCCCCCCGCCGAGGGTCGCCGGCGTCCGGTGGGGCCCATCGTCGCGGCCTGGTTCGTCGCCATCACGCACTGAGGCCGGCGCGCGTCCACGGCGAACGAGGAGACGGCTACCGGCTTCCCGCGGCACCCACCCACTTCACGGGGCGCCGCCAGGGTGGAAAGTAGTACCGCCGGACGCCGAACAGCTCAGCGATCCACAGGTAGTGGAAGCCCAGCCAGGAGGCGCGGACCAACTCGCTGGGCCGCGCCGCGACCGCGCGCAGGCGATAGCGCAGGGCGTCCAGCACGTGTCCGCTCCTCGCCGCCAAAAACGACAGATAGCAGTTGACGGTGTAGGCCCGCCGGCGCAGGACATGCCGAGGCGTCTCGGGCCACGTCTCCATGATCCATCGCGTGTCGGCCGCGAGGGTGCGCTCCATGAGCGCTTCGTCCGCGGATACGCTGCCGGCGCGGAGCCGGTAACCCACCAGTGTCTCGGGAACCACGGCGAAGTCGCAGACCGCCGACAGCGCGGTGAAGAGCGGCCAGTCGTCGTTGGGCGCGGACGCCTCGGGGTAGCCCCCCACCTCCTCGAAAAACCGCCGCCGGATCAGGGGCACGCTCCCGCATCCGGGCAAAGAATCCGCCACCATCTCGTGGAAGACGTTTCCGTGTGCACGGGCGTTCTTCCAGGCCGGAAAGATGACGCGGTCCTCGTTGTCGATCCCGTCCGTCCAGCAGTAGACCACGCCCGTCCCGGGGGATGCCGCGAGCAGCGCGCGGACCTGGCGCTCCACCTTCTCTGGATGCCAGAGATCGTCGGCGTCGCAGGGCGCCAGCAGGTCGCCCGTGGCCCGCGCGGCGCCGAAGTTGCGGGCCGCGGCGGTCCCCCGGTGGGGACCCGGAAACGACCGGACGCGGTCGTCCAGACGCGCCGCCTCCGCGATGATGTCCGCCGTACCATCCGTTGAACCGTCGTCGACGACCACGATCTCGAGGTTCGCGTACGTCTGCCGTGATACCGACGCGAGGGTGCGCGCCAGGTATGCTTCGGCGTTGTACGCCGGAAGGAAGACGGATACGAGAGGGTGCGTCAGGTCGGACATGTCGTTCCAAGCTCGAGGCCGCCGTCCGCGAGCGCGAGGGGCGTCAGCGCATCATGATCTGGACGTCGCTGTCGTCATCCCCGCAGGCTCGCCCCCCCATCCACGACGACGGTCTGACCCTGGATCAGATCGCTCGATGCGCTACAAAGAAAGAGCACCGTATCCGCCACGTCAGCTGCGGTGAGCGGGCGGCCGCCCATCATCATCGCGCTCCGCGCTTCTTCGAACGCCTCTCTCGGCACCTGGCGGGTCGAGTCGGTCTCCACCAACCCCGCGAGCACGACGTTGAAGTTGATACGCTCGCCGAGCTCGAGCGCGAGGTGGCGCACGAGACTTTCGAGGGCCGCCTTGGACGTTCCGATGGTGCCGTACGCCGGGAGCGCCCGGCGCGACCCGTGGCTGGACATGGCCACGACTTTGCCCCGACCTTCGGCGCGCTCCAGAAGCATCCGGGCCGCCTGGGTCAGCGTGAGCAGCGCCACGACGTTGGTGGCCATGGCGGCCTGCACGTGCTGAGGTGTGGTGTCGACCAGGGCCCGGAACCCGCCCGTGGCCACGTTGCTCACCAATACGTCGAGGCGTCCAAAACGCTCCCCGAGGAAGTGGATCATGGCCTCGACGTCGTCCGGCTCGCTGACGTCGGCCTTCACCACCGCCGCCTGCCTCCCTATCTGCCGGATCTCCTCCGCCACCTCGCGTGCCGCCGCCTGGGACGTCAGGTAGTTG
>JBBSOM010000831.1:0-1934 GCA_038259715.1 Longimicrobiales bacterium | reverse complement strand
TGGTTGATCGCGCTGCTCGTGCCGGTTCCGCTCCCGCTGTCGATGACCACGACCTTGTCGATATCGACGCCCTTCACCGCCTGCACCGAGGTGGCCAGGAGCTGCGGTAGCTTCTCGGCCAGCAACACCGCGAAGGCCTGATCCCCTCCGGCCTGCACCTGCTCGTAGAGCATCTGGAGCACCTGCGCGCTGGCGCGCCCCTGTTCGAGGATCGGCGCAGCCTCACCCTGCGCACGCGCGATGGCCGCGGTGCGTTCCGCGTTGGCGGGCTCGACCACGTCCGCCTGCAGGCGCAGCTTCTCGCGCTCGACGCGCCGGCTTTCCAGCGCCTTCTGCGCTTCGACTTCGGACTCCTCGGCCTTCACCTTCGCCGTGCGCTCGACGATCTGCGCCTCCCGGTCCAACTCGGCCCTGCGCACACGAAGTTGGTTCTGGGCCTCCGCGATGCGTACAGCGGCCTCCGCTTCCTTGACCTCGGACATCTGACGGGCGGTGGCTTGCCGCTGCCGGGTCTCCGCGGTCGCGTCCGCCTCGGCGATCTCGGCGTCACGCACAGCCTCGGCGGCCCGCTTCCGCCCGATGGCCTCCAGGTAGCCGCGCTCGTCGCTGACGTTCTGGATCTTCAACACGTCGAGCTGAAAGCCGAGCGACGCCAGATCCTCACCGGCGTCTTCAGCCAGCGCTTTGGCGAAGCCAAGCCGGTCTTCGTTGACCTCTTCCGGAGTGAGCGTGGCCAGCACGCCGCGCAGATTTCCCATCAGCGTGTCCTTGGCCAGGTTCCAGATTTCCTGTTCGGACTTACCGAGGAGTCGCTCCACGGCGTTGTTGAACACGGTCTGGGGCTGGGACGCGATCTTGACGGCCGCGATGGCCTCGACGTTCAGCGGGATGTTGCCCTTGGAGAACGCGTTGGCCACGGAGATCTCGAGCGGAAACGTCTCCAGGGAGATGTGCTGGACGCGCTCGACGATCGGCACGCGCAGGGTGCGTCCACCGATGACGGAGCGGTAGCCCACCTGCTCTCCGGAGGGGAGCAGCCGGTTGCGTCCGGTGAGCACGGCCGCGCGGTTTGGCGGTACGATCACGATGAGGGAGCGGAGCGTGGCCACCGCCACTATGACGGCGACGACGAGTGCGACGGCGAGGGCGAAGCCACCGTTGATCAGGTCCGGATTCATGAACGTCTCCAATTAGCTGTGGGCGACCGTCTTCCCTGACGGTCGTCCGGGGGTCATGCGCCGAGCAGGTCCTTCGAGATGGGCGCCACCAGCGCCACGCCGTCCTTCATTTCCACGACGACCACCGACGTCCATCCGCCAGGGTCGCCCTGATCCAGGGCCGAGGGATGGGGAAGCGCCCTCAAGGGCACCGTGCGTCCGGCGAAGTCGACCAGGACCCGGCCCGCGGTGCCATGCATGGCGAGCACGATGCGCCCGGCGTGCCCCGCGTACGCGTCTTCCTCCTCCAGCGCTCCCGACTCCGAACGCTTCGTCCAGGCGAACGCAAGATGGACCATGGTACCGGACAGGAGGCCCCCCACGGCGGCGAATGCGGCGGTCCCCAGAGACGACGAGGCGTGGAAGACGTAGGTCAGGAGCACACCCACCGCGCCGAATCCGAAGAGCGCGTAGGTCGTGGTCCGGATGGAGAGGATCTTCGAGGCCGCGTGCGATGCCGACGCGTCGTGGTCGCCGAGCCCCGCACCTCCGTCCATGTGTGCGTCGACGCCTACGTCCACATGGGCGTCGAAATCGACTGCCGTGTCCGTGGACATGTCGATATCGTGCCCCCCGAAGATGTCTCCGAGGAGCGAGAGTCCGAGGAGGCCACCCCCAAGGACGAGCGAGAACACGTATAGAGCAACCATCTGCACCCGGATACGGGAGTCGCGGGAGGGATCTTCACGCCCAAGATCGGCGTGCATCCCTACCCGC
>JBBSOM010000830.1:0-1936 GCA_038259715.1 Longimicrobiales bacterium | reverse complement strand
CTCGGGCTGATCGCGGAGCGGGCGTTAGCGGCGGGATTCGGCGGGGTAGACGTCGCCACGGGTGTCGAGAGCAAGGCCGGCACGGGAGAGGAGGGTGATCGTGCCGACTCAGCTCCGATCTCCGGAACTCGAGCCGAGCGCTTTCAGGTCGTGCTGCATGTGGAGGAGGCGACTCTGACGGAGGCGGCGACGCCCGTAGAGGCCGGGGCCGGCCGGCCCTTCGGCGGCTCGGATGCTTCCGACCTACCGCGGGCCCCCGTGGATCGCACCGGCCCGGGACCACGATCCCACCTCGACGACGGCACAAGGTCACATGAAACGTCAAGGCGGCTGTCGTGCGACGCCTCGCGCGTACAGGTCACACACGCATCCGACGGCTCCGTGCTCGATGTCGGACGAAAGATCCGGACGATTCCGCCCGCGCTCCGTCGCGCACTGGACGCGCGTGACCGCGACTGCCGCTTCCCAGGATGTGGACTCCGCTTCGCCGACGCGCATCATGTGGAGCACTGGGCCGACGGCGGGGGGACTCGACTGGCGAATATACTGCTCGTGTGCAGGGTCCTCCATCCGGATCCGACGGGCTTCTGGTCCTTCGCGGACATCACGAAGCAGGCAGCCGCCTTCGACTTGGTTCTGCGTGGGTTCCGCGCCAACCTGGCCCGCCTCGAGGGAGTCGATCTTCCCGTCGTAGAACATTTACGGGACCATTTTGTTTTGGTGGATTCGGTCTTTCCCGACCTGATCCATGTCCGGGATCCTTACGTGGGCAGACTCCAGTACCGACCCGAAGCGTTCCGACAAGTGTGGACAGGAAACGTCCTCGTGCGAAGCACATCCTCTCCACGCTGATTCGCCTCCGGTCGAGGCGCCGCTTGCTGCTGCGCGCTTGATGCCACCGTGGCTCGGGAACAACGCCCACAACGGGTGCTACAACTCCGCCCGCAGCGCCTCGGTCGGGTCCACCGCGGCCGCGCGGCGCGCTGGAATCCAGCTTGCCAGGAGCGCGATCGCCGAAAGCGCGATGGCTACCGCGCCGAAGGTGACGGGGTCCATCGGGCTCACTCCGTACAGCAGCGACGCCATCAGCCGGGTCAGTCCGGCTGCCGCCACGAGTCCGACGACCACGCCGAGGAGGGCCAGTCCGCCGGCCTGGCGAAGCACCATGCGGCTCACGTCGGCGCGCTCGGCCCCCATGGCCATGCGCACGCCGATCTCGCGGGTACGCTGCGACACGACGTAGCTGATCACGCCGTAGATGCCTACCGCTCCCAGGAAGAGCGCCACTCCCGCCGCGATCGCGAGCATGATGAGCGTGAACGATGTCTGCGCCATCGAGCGGCTCGCGATCTCGGCGAGCGTGCGCACGTTGGCCAGGGGTAGGTTGGGATTCACGTCCCAGACCGTCTGGCGGACCGCCGGAAGCAGCGCGGTGGGGTTCCCGCTCTTCGCGCGCACCGCATACACGTCGGTGCGCTGGGCATAGGGGCCCGTGCCGTCGTAGAAGTCCTCGACCACCTGCGGCCAGAAGATCGTCTCGACCGGATCCCGCGCCACGCCGTCGTCGCGGATGTCCCCGACGACGCCGACGACCGTGTACCAACCCCCGGCGTGCTCCGACCCCATGAACTGGCGAATGCGCTTTCCCACGGCGCTCATGGGGTCACCCCATTCCTGCCTGGCCAGGTTCTCGGTGACCACGACGACCTTGGCCCGGTCGTCCACGTCGGCCTGGGTGATGGGGCGGCCGGCGACCATGGGGTTGCCGATCGTCGCGAAAGAGCCGCTGCCGATCCACTTGTAGCGCCGGATGGGCGGGAGTTGGTCACCCTGGACCGGATTCGTCTCGGCCTCCACCGAGTCGTTGCTGTCGTGCCCGTCCATCGTCACCGACGACGTGAGCGCCGCCGACGCCACACCAGGGAGCGCCTGGATG